>DASTFK010000338.1:0-2657 GCA_035719945.1 Nitrospira sp. | reverse complement strand
TGCAAGCCAGTCACGGCCCTGCCGGAGGGCAAGAAGGGGACTTTTGAGACCAAATTCGACGGCTATAGAGAGTCGAGGAAGCTCAGGATTTGTCTTCGCTCCGCCTCGCGTAGCGCATTGAAGGCGCTCGTCACGCCCGCGGCCTGGCCTTGATGGCGTTGGATCGCTTCCTGTTTGGTGAACGACAAGCCGTCGTGCATCAGCCGATTTCGCGTGCGGAGCGCCCAAAGCGGGGCGGTGCGGATTTGTCTCGCCGTCGAGGCAAATTCAGGCAGTGGCAGGAATGGAATGCCGTCGCCCGTACCGATATCATGCAAGAGAAAGTCACTATACGGATGGATGATTTTGTTCCCGAGAGCGCGCGGAACGGTGAAGACGCCGCCGTTGATCTTGGTCCCCGGGCTCGCTGTCGTGATTGCTGGCACATGGCACACCGCGCAGCCGACCCTGTTGAAAAGTTCCTCGCCGCGATCAACATCCTGTGCGATGCGTCTGTCGGGGCTGATTGGTGCTCGCGCAGGCGCCTTTGTGGCACGCATGAAGTTTGCGAACGCCACGATGTCGACCCCGTCATCCTCCGGGTCCTGCACGGGATCGTAGGGCGTGCCAAACCCGACGAAGACGCCTCTCGATTCATTCTCCTCGGGGAAGAGCGGGCTGGTGATACCCATCTCGTTTAGATAAGCGTCCGCCGAGAATGACTCGAGGCTGGCATGCTGGCACTTCCATCCGAAACGACCGATTCGCGGCCTGCTCTGCGCTTCCAGGACCGGCACCATCAGCGGGGTGCCTTGCATCCCGGCGGGTTGTCCGTCGCGAATAGCCAGCAGCGTCGAATCGGCGATGCATTCTATAAAGCCATTGCCCAGCGTGTTAGTCGAGATGCGGAAGGTGCTGATGTCGTCTTCGAAAGGGACCTTTTCGACGATATTGGGATGGGTGGCTCGCGACTGGATGAGCGATCCGCCCAGCGACTCAAAAAAGGCGTCGTTGCGGTCGAGCTGGCCGGTCCGATGTTCGGCGACCTGGCTCGCGCCACCCGTCACGACGTTCTGATGGCACTCGCGGCAGCTCTGCGCGTTGTAAGTCGGGCCGAGGCCGTCCGCATTCGTCTCCACTTCCTCGAAGATGAATCGGTTGTCATTGAAGGAACGCAGCGGCTTGACTGTATCCTCATTGATTTGCTCGAACGGTGGACCCTGCTGGTCGAAACCGTTGGTAAGGTCGTCGAAACCGGTCGGCGCTTCGGTGACTTCGACGCTGGGTGGAACCTTGCGCCCGGAGCGCTCAAAAGATCCGGCAGGACCCTCGGAGATGCTGGTGCCCCGGACACGGAAGCGCTCCCGGCGGTTTTGGTCTCCCTGGCGTAACTGGCCATAAAGCGAGACGGTGACGGCAGCGACGAAGAGGGCGGCAATACCGAGAGGCAAGAAGGGAACTTGGGAGGATTTCATGGTGCTTGCTCGTGGATAATGGATGTTTTGGTTTGTGAGGCGTAAGGATCTCAATTCGAGCAATCGCACGCGACGTGCGCGAGGCGACTCTCTGCTGAATGTGCTCGCGTTCACTGTCATCGACCAGCCACTTGGGTCGGTTCATTGCTTTTGAGTAAACAATGTGACGAAACATGTCAAAGAAATGGTGAACGGACCCCAGCCGCCTGTCTGTGGATCGCATAATACGGAAAACTCAAGCTGTCGACGCCCGTCGTGTTGCCGTAAGAGCATGATGCGGTCGAGCGGCCATTATTGAATGGCGGACAGTTGACGATTGAATTCAAATTCCACCTCATCTTGGATTAACTGCATAATAGGTTTATTATAAGTATATTATGAAATACCCATCAATTTCCAAGTCCATGCCGTACTCCTAAACAGAGTCGCGCATTTTGAGCAACTGAAGAGCAAAAGCTTTGCGAAATCAAGCCTATCAGGCCATACTGCAGCAGTTATCATGCCACGATAATACTATGCGACGATAATTTGTGACAAACGGTCTATTTGCGTATTTCAGGGAACATGAAGAACTTCAGCGGCCACAGTCGGTTTTCTAGCCGGGGACTGGCATTTAGAAAAACCTGATAGGACAATCAGGGGCGAACCCTGACTTTCTGATCAAGGTGCCTCCGAACTAGGGTGCCTAATGTCTCCTCGCCGTCGGTGAGGAACTTTTCGAATTACCCTTTCCGAAGACGCTGTTTCTCGGCTCTTGAGATGAGAACGTTGAGCAGTCCGATAGTCGCCTTCCATTGCTCCTGATGGAAGGGCTCGAGCACGCTGCGCCAGTCTTTGGCCTTTTGCAGGCCACGGCTCCTGCTCGCTAGCCTCGGTGCCCGCAGCCACCGCCTTGCCCCAATGGCGTCCCCAAAGACCGGAGATGCGTTCCTTCAGAAAGCGGTCTCGCCAAAGCTTGACGGTATTGACGCTACAAGATTGGCTGCGACTGAGTGCCGCCAAAGTTCGCCCGCCCGCCAAACCCAGGATGATCCGAACTCGTCGCACATGAATGCAGTTGAGGATCAGTCGGTTGCACTCGAACTAGGGGTGCTGTTCCGTAATGGATTGAACCTTTCCGGGGCGTTATGCAAAAATCCCCGATATGACACACCAAGCGACTGTGACCGGCGGGTTCATGCTGTCCCCACCGCTCGACTACCC
>DASTFK010000337.1:0-3232 GCA_035719945.1 Nitrospira sp. | reverse complement strand
ATCCAGCGAACCATGAATGTCACAAGGGCGATGCCATAGGCCAGGAGGAGACTGGCCGCGACCAGTAGAAGGCGTTTCCCCGGCCCCAGCCGGAAGACAATGGTCTCAGAAGCGCGACGTCTGTGTGACTCATGACTCATCAGCAACCTAACTGTATAAGGAGGACGCAGAGAGGTTGCAATGTCTCTGAGCATGTTCTGGACGCTGGCCATCAGAGTACAATGTCGCATGGCATTGTCTTCCTTGGTGCGGTTTGGCACCTCCACTTGGACGTACGAAGGTTGGAAGGGAGAGGTCTATAAACAGAACTATCCGAAAGGCCGGTTCAAACAGGACTGCCTCGCGGAATACGCTCGCTACGAGCACGAAGGGGCACCGCTCTTTCGCACGGTCGGCTTCGACTTCAGCTTCTACGGTCCCCCAAGTACGAAACAGCTCGAGCATTATGCGTCATTGCTTCCGGAAGGATTTGAAGCCTGCGCCAAGGTGTGGGAAGAAATCACGATTCCCGTGTTTCCTCCCGGGCTCCGCTATCGCAGCAAGACGGGACCAAATCCGCGCTTTCTGGACGCGGACTACTTTCTCGAACAGGTGTTGCCGCCGTTCGAGCAGTCATTTAAGGCGCATACCGGACCGTTCATCTTCGAATTTCAGCGGACGGGTCTCGAGCGGGCGACGTTTCTGCCTAAGCTCGATGCGTTCCTTGCCCGCCTGCCGACGAAATTCAAATATGCCATCGAGGTTAGAAATCCCGCCGTCCTCGGCTCCGAGTATCGCCGCGTGCTCGAAGCGCACGGCGTGAGTCACGTCTACAACCATCTCTACGGAATGCCGACGCTTGCCCAGCAGCACGTAATGCTTGAGCAGCAGTTCACCGCCTCCTTCATCCTCCTGCGCCTGCTCACGCCCCGCGACAAGAAGTATCACGAGGCGGTGAAGGCCTATGAGCCGTACGACAAACTGGTCCGGCCGCTTCCCGAGATGCGTGAAGCTACAGTCCGGCTCGTGAGGCAGGCGGTGGAAGAAGGCCGGCGCGCATACGCGCTCGTGAACAATCGCAGCGAAGGCCATGCGCCCGGCACGGTGAAAGCCATTCACGACAGGTTAGTGCACCACGAGACTGTCCCTGACGCTGTGTGAGCCAATTGCGCTGGGGAATTCCCGGGCGCCAGACATTTTGTTCCCAGCCGAGGAACAATCGTTTCTTCCGCCCGCACTACTCACCATTCATCGCCTACTTAGAATAGGCACTTCGTTTGCACGACCTCCTGTTTGAGGTTGCCGCTACCTTTGTCATCCGGCCCAGAGGCCGCACCGTGGCGGGTACCTCATTCCTCGTTGAGGTCCACGCCTCGATCACCGAGGCAAACAGCCATAATAAGGAGGTACGGACGATGGAAGAGTTCATCGAAACAGTCTTTGACAATCGATTTTTCCAACTGCCTTTCTTGGAAGCTTTGTCGTATGTCACCGCGGTCTTGTTAGTGGGCGCGATCATCGTGGGCCTTACGCGACGCGCGCTGGGCATCACCTCGCCGCGGCCAGTCGCGACGACGTACGAAGAACGGCCATCGTATGAAGAAGAGTGGAGGGAATGGAAAAAAGCGGCGTGAGCGTGGTCGTAGACGGTGTCTCCTGCTTCGAGCTTCGGCTCGACCACACTTTGGCTCTCAACTGCTCGACGCCGAAACTCGTTCCGTTCCTCTCTTCGCGTGAACGGAACAGCGAACATCGGCATCGCCAGCCGAGAGGCTGGTCGCAGTTGATCAACAAGTGTGGTGCCCGAACCCGCAGCAAGTCGCAGATAAGACACCGTCTACTCCACTCTTAATAGGGAGAAGACAAAAGCACCCATCGCAAGTCGCAGGGATCGACAATCCGTCTCATGCGAGGGAAGCAAAGCTAGCGCGCAGTGAGAGACCAGCCAGCTTCCGCCATTCGAGGGGAATGAAAGGATAGTAAGACCGAGTGGCTTCAGAACGCGAAGAAGGGGCCGGTGCCGAGGCTGCTCGACTGCCCTTCGATGCCGACGAACACCGTGCGGCCGAGAAAGAATGGCAGTCCCCAATCGAATGTCGAGAAATCACCACCCAGGTTGTTAAAGGCGGAGTTTCGCGTATCCACGAGGAGTTGTGTATTAGCCACCTGAAAGGGCACAACCGCCTGGCCGCCGCTCGCGCCGGAGATGGTTGCCGAAAGATTGACGGGGTTGGGTGGACAATAAAACGGGTTCAAGGGCATTGCACAGCCGGCGAGGCTTGCATCGGGGAAAAATAGCGCATTGGAGCCAGAATCGACAATGCTTTGCGCAAAGGTTCTTCCCTTGTAGACGGTCGTGACAAACCCGTTCGCATTTGTTGGGAGGACGGCAGATGGCGGTGTATTGCTCGCCGCCGGATCGATGCCCAGGATCAGCGAGCCCGTGACCGACGGCGCGCCGGAGACAGGAACGTTGGGCAATGTAATCACCACGCCATTGTTTCCTGAGGGCAGCAGCCAGACCGGATTTTGCACCTGATCGAGCACCGGGACGACGGCGCCGGCGCAGGAGCCGGCCTCGCAAGAAAAATACAGGGTGTTATTGCTGTTCGCCGCACACACCGATCCGCAATCCTGCCGGAAGAGACCGATGCCGAGAATCCCGTTCAGGTTGGCAGCGTCCGGATCGCTATCGACCGTATCATTGCAGGGATTGCTCGAGACCGACTGTCCACCGAAGGTCGGAGTGATCACTTGGATGGGGACACGAACAGCCGGCGCGCCGCCAAGCACCACATCGGCGATTTGCACCGAGCCCCAGCTCGTACTGCCGTCCGCAAAGAAGGTACATTCTCCAAGCGCACGACCTTGGGCATCCACCGTTTGCGTGAGTGGCACCGACAACCGGGAACCAAACACGCGCAGACCGACGGATCCGACGTCCACAAGCACATCTGATATCGTTTGGCAGTTGTTCGTACCGGGTTGGCAGATCGTGACGGAGGCGCACAGCTCATTGACCGTCACGCACACGCCGGAAGTACCGATCGAAATCGGTATTGAACCATCGCTCGAGGTGGAACCTCCCCCGTCATCGCCGCCGCCGCATCCGGCAAGTAGGCATAGGAAGACCAGGGCCACGCCGATCCGTTTCATTGAATGTCCTCTGGCCTGATTCCGGGTGGCAATTGAGATGGGAGGTAGGCGCGACCCCAGAGCGAGCGGGAATGGCCGGCCCGTTCGACGACTAAGC
>DASTFK010000336.1:0-5981 GCA_035719945.1 Nitrospira sp. | reverse complement strand
CTCTCGGCCTTGCAGACGACCCGTGAGCAGAGCTCCTATCCACCCTGTTCAGACGGATCACAGAATCTTCGACATTTCCACAGTTGAGACATCTCGTACGCCGCGATTCAGACCGCGTTGAGGCCTCACGATCTACCGAAGAGACTTCCACGATCATTAATCCGTCGCACCGTCCGCAGGTCATGGGTAACTCCTTCCGACCCATTGGTGAGCTCAGGCCCGAGAATTCCTGCCACGAGGCTCACAGCCGCCAAGGACATAAGGATGGGAGACATCCGCCAACATTACGGTGCAAAAACTGCTCCCATGCAAAAATTCCTCTGGTCATCCAACAAACATTGAAAAACCACACACGGTAGAAAATGTTGTGCCGAGAAGATGTGAAAACGCCCCACGATTCGCACAGTGTGCCTGGTGCGGATCCGCACGGATGCTCGGCCTGGTCCCCCAACTCATCAGAGAAAATCCGACGACTTGGGAGTTTGGCCGTGGCACTTCATTTGTTGATTAGGCTGGATCGCTTTGGCTGGTAACGCTACGCGTCAATGGCAGGTAAGCGCAGACAGTTATAAGTATCTAGTGACTGTAAGATGTTTTATCGAGCACTCACAGGGATGGCAAGCACGAGAAGAGTCAGAGCCAGGCTCAGTGATCGGCCCCAGGATAGAGATGTGCGGAAAGGCGGCTATGAGCGGAACGCACACGAACGAGGAGAAGTACCGACTCCAACAATCTGCCGTGTTCCCCTGCCTGTGGTGATGTTCTTCTGTGCGCCGGACGACGACCCCCTCGGTATCCTGGGTTCTATGGCCGTGGATCCAGCTCGATGAGACCCTTGCGAATCGCCAAAATCGCTGCCTGGGTGCGGTCGTAGACCTGCAACTTATGAAAGATATTCCGCACGTGATTTTTCACGGTCTTCTCGCTAAGGTCCAAAGTGTTGGCGATTTCTTTGTTGGTCTTTCCGTCTGCCACGAGCCGCAACACCGTGATTTCCCGCTCGGTGAGATCGTGCTCAACCCAGCCTGGTTTCTTCCCCTTTTTTTGGGCCATCAGTGAAAACTCAGCAAGGATTTTGCTCGCGACCGACGGATGAATCAGCGACTCCCCTCGGGAGATGGCCCGGATCGCGGCAACGATCTGGGATGACTCGGAGTCCTTCAAAAGATAGCCGGTGGCGCCGGCGCGGACGAGATCGAAAATGTATTGCTGCTCTTCATACATGGTCAGCGCGACGATGCCGATATGGGGGAATTCCCGCTTGATCTGACGCGTGGCTTCCACCCCACCCATTCGCGGCATGCTGACATCCATCAGAATGACGTCGGGCATCAAGGTTTTCGTTTTCTCGACCGCCTCCATGCCATCCTGAGCCTCGCCGACGACGTTGAGGTCGTCCTTAGTCTTGAGAATGGCGGCCAGCCCTTCGCGCACCACGCGGTGATCATCAGCGATTAACACTTTAATTTTCTCCATCATCCACCCTCTCTTTTTTCCCGAGCGGCACTTCAACGACAATCCGGGTGCCCCGCCCCTTTTGTGAATCGATTTTCGCCTCGCCGCCGACAAGCTTCGCTCGCTCGACGATTCCCCGCACGCCGAAGTGGTCCCATTTTTCAGGATTATGGAGGACCTGCTCCATGTTGAATCCGACGCCGTTGTCTGAGATGGCGACTCTGAGCTTCTCGAGGTCGATCGTCAATTGCACCGACACCCGGTCGGCCTTGGCGTGTTGGACGACGTTGCTCAAGGCTTCCTGGACGATCCGGAACAGGAAGATCTTGGTGCGGGGAAACAGAATCTGCTCATCGCCGGTCACGGTAAAGTCGGTCTTGATGTGGTATTGCGTCTCGTACGATTTGAGATAGTTGGTTAGTGCCGGAATGAGCTCCATCTTGTCGTATTGAAGCGGACGGAGATTGAAAATGACTTGCCTGGCTTCCTGAATCGCAAGCTTGAGCTGCTCCTTGCTTTCTCGCAGGGTCGCCAAGCTGGCTTTGGGATCTTTGCGGATCAGTTGTTGGGACAGTTCAAGCTTGAAGCCGACGCCGGCGAGGCTCTGGACGAGTCCGTCGTGAATTTCGCAGGCGATCCTCGTGCGTTCCTCGGTCACGGCGGCCCCTGTTTCCTTGACGTAAAGCCGGTAGAGCGACTGATACTTGTTGAGGGTCTTCTCAATCTCGGCGGTCGCCCTGATCCGCGCTTCGATCAGTTCCCACATAAATTTGGCACTGGCGCCGCCGAGGATCGTTACGCCCATGCGGTGAAAGTCTTGCAGCGACTGCCAGACCTCCACGCTGCCCGACACGTCGATGATCAGGTCGACGCGTTCCAGATTGAGCAACATGCGGTAGTCTTGGGTGACTGGAATTTTCAACCGATTCGCGAGGGCGGTGCCCGGCGCCGAATCATCGATTTCGGCTACGGCAACGATGTCGACGAGCGGGTCGTTGGCGAAGATCTCCATGAGCGCCTTGCCGCCCCGCCCGGCTCCGATGATCGCCACGTGGGTGACGCCGGATGGGCCGCTCTTTCGGGTCTGTTTCGGCGGTTTGGCCTGCGAGGCCGGCATGTGCCCCTCTTTGGTCGGTTTCCTCGTTGTGTCTCGACGAACGGGGAGAGAGGAAAGACGCCTAAGCGGGGAATCAGATCGTGTCTTCACCGCTCGCGGCGCTGCTGGGCCAGGGTTCTCAACTCGTCCATGAATTGGTCGATGTCTTTGAACTCCCGGTAGACGGATGCAAAGCGCACGTATGCCACTTGGTCGAGCTGATGCAATTCCTTCATCAGCTCCTCACCCACGATCCGGCTTTCAATCTCCGTCTCGCCCATCTCTTGAATGCGCTTCTCGATCCGGTCGGTCACGGTCTCAATGGTCGCCGTGCTGATCGGCCGCTTCTCACAGGCCTTTTTCAACCCTGACAGAATTTTGGACCGGTCAAACGTTTCCCGCCGTCCGTCTTTCTTCACCACGACCGGAAGGATTTCCTCCACACGCTCATAGGTGGTGTAACGGCGCTTGCAGCCCAGGCATTCCCGGCGGCGGCGGATGAGCTCGCCTTCCTTCGCCATGCGCGAGTCGACCACTTTGTCTTCCAGCTCATCGCAGAAGGGACATTTCACCGGCGGTGATCCTGCCCTCTTGTGAGGTTAGTAGGAGTGAAAAATCGGGAAACGGCTGCAGAGTGCCTTGGCCTGGCTGCGGACTTCCTCCAGAACCGCCGGGTCTTGCCGGTGCTGCAGGACTCGATCCACCAGAGCGACGATCTCGCGCATTTCGGCTTCCTTCATCCCGCGGGTTGAGACAATCGGCGTGCCCAAGCGGATGCCGCTCGCCACAGCCGGCGGCTTTTCATCGTAGGGCACCGCGTTCTTATTGACGATGATGCCGGCCGCGTCCAGTGCTGCGTCCGCTTCCTTGCCGGTGATGCCCTTGTTGGTGAGATTCACCAGCATGAGGTGCGTATCCGTCCCTCCGGACACGATCTTGTACCCGCGATCCAACAGGCCCTGGGCCAAGACACGCGCATTGGCAACGACCTGTTGCTGATAGCGCTTGAATGCCGGTGAGAGGGCTTCCTTAAAGGCAACCGCTTTGGCGGCAATCACGTGCATCAAGGGTCCGCCCTGCATGCCGGGAAACACGAACTTGTCGACGGCCTTGGCGTGCTCCGCTTTGCACATCACCACACCGCCGCGAGGGCCGCGGAGGGTCTTGTGCGTCGTCGTGGTCACGAAATCTGCGTAGGAGATGGGATTGGGGTGCAAGCCTGCGGCGATCAAGCCCGCGATGTGGGCAATGTCGACCATGAGGTAGGCACCGACCGATTGGGCGATCGCTTGAAATTTAGGAAAGTCCAGCGTCCTGGCGTAGGCACTGGCGCCGACCACGATCATGCGAGGGCGGCATTCTTCGGCAAGCTTGCGGACGGCGTCAAAGTCGATAGTTTCCGAATGCCGATCGACCCCGTACGAGAACGCGCGAAAAATCATTCCGGAGAAATTGACTTTGCTGCCGTGGGTCAAATGGCCTCCCTGCGCCAAGTCCATCCCGAGAATCGTGTCTCCGGGCTTGAGCACCGACAGGTAGGCGGCCATATTGGCTTGCGAACCGGAGTGCGGTTGAACGTTCACATGCTCGGCGCCGAAAATCTGCTTGCAACGTTGAATGGCGAGGTCTTCGATCTGGTCCACATGCTGGCAACCGCCGTAGTACCGCTTGCCGGGGTACCCTTCCGCATACTTGTTCGTCATCAAGGAACCCTGGGCGGCAAGGACGGCAGGACTGGCGAAGTTCTCAGAGGCGATCAGGAGCAGCTTGTTTCGCTGGCGTTCTTCCTCGGCATCGATGGCGGCATAGACCTCGGGATCCGTGGCTTGTAACGCATCCAGTGACCCCACTGCATCTTTCATGGACATTGAACGTGCCTCGTCCGGTTGTTGATAAACCTAGGGGAATTAGGCCGTTGCGGTTTCAGCGTCCTGTTTCTTTACGACACGCACCGTGATCGCGGCCGTAACCTCCCGCGGCAATTTCACCGGGACCGTAAAGGTGCCGAGCTCTTTGATGGGGTGAGGCAGCTGAATTTTCCGCCGGTCCACGGTATAGCCCTGTGCGGTCAATCCCTCGGCAATGTCCTTGACCGTGACCGACCCGAACATCTTGTCGTCCTTGCCGACCTGAGCCTCCACCGTGAGCGTGACGGTGGACATTTTCTTGGCATGCGATTCGATCTCGAGCTTTTCCTTCTTGGCCCGTTCGGCGGCGACCCGCTTGGTATGCTCGAACGATTTGATATTCCGGTCGTTGGCGACCACGGCCTTTTTCCGGGGGAGCAAGAAGTTCCTCGCGAATCCATCCTTCACATCGATGAGGTCGCCGAGGTGACCGACCCCTTCCATCGTCTCTTGTAGAATGACCTTCATACCGCTAACTCCTTCTGTTGGAAAGGAAAAGAGGATACTGGAGGGGGCGAAGAAAAGTCAATCGTGGATTGCTCCAGCGAGCGAGTTCTGAGTACCCGAACTCCGCCTCTCGGTGGCTGGACTCTCGTCGACGAGCGCCCGTATTATGACCGCACACTCTTCAAGCCTTGCATCATGACGGCACAAGAACTGATCGAGCACTGGGCCATACGACTGACGGCGGAGCAGGCGCAGCTGGGTACATCGGAAGGCGACCGGCCGCTGGCACCAGTGAGTGGACGTCTCCTGGAAACCGTCGGAACCCTTTATCTCTATGAATTTCGGCTTCCCCCTGATGGCGTATTGGCTATCGATATACCCGTTTCGATCGTTCCTGACGACGAGATCGAACCGGCCGAAGGACTCGTCTTGAGTTGTAAGGACGGCGTGGCCTTGGTGCAAACCTTCGACGCCATCGGGACCACTGTCACGAATGCGACCATTGTCCCCGACCGGGGAGGCTTTCTCTTAAGAGCGGCGGAAAGATTCGCTCACATGTTGGCGCAACCCGACTCCTACCGGCTGGGTCCCGCCGATCGTCTGGCTCCTGTGTTCGGGACGTCGAGCTCATCTGATCAGGTTGGCGGCTCCTCGGCTTCCATCCTGACGACGCTGTGGATGGAGGATCCATCCGTGCGGCAACAGAAAGTAGCGGCGATGGCGATCGAGCTTATTCGGGCGAACAAGCGCATCCTGCTCGTGTGCCCAGATCATCACGCGGCGGACGAGATCAGCGGATCCATCGCGCGAGCCATGAAGGCCGGGGGCCTCGTCTACAAAACCTGGGTGAGCCGATATGAAATGACGGTGGCCCATCAGGCGTTCGGCTTACCAATTCACGAGCTGGGCTTCGAAGCGCAGATGCATCAGTTTTATGCGAAGTCGCGCGCGGACAAAGCTGCGCTCCGCCGGAAATACGAACGGTTTCGGGAACTCACGCCGATCCTGGCGTACAAAGGGCATAAGCAAAAGGATCTCGATGAGGTCCGGTTGCTGGAATGGCGCCTATTGACGCA
>DASTFK010000335.1:0-3933 GCA_035719945.1 Nitrospira sp. | reverse complement strand
GCAAATCTCAAAGCCGGCAATGTGGACGGCTATCTGGGCCCCGACCCATTCAATCAGCGCGCCGTGTATGAGAATGCCGGGTTCATCTTCAAACTGTCCAAAGACATCTGGGACCGGCATCCCTGCTGCGCATTCACGGTCACGAAGGAATTCGCGACGACTTATCCCAACACGTTCCTTGCCATGTGGCGCGCGATCGTCGACGCGACGCATTACGCGTCGGATCCAGCCCACCGTAAGGAAATTGCCGCAGCGATTGCGCCGACCAATTACTTGAACCAACCGGTGATCGTGCTGGAGCAGGTGCTGACCGGTACCTATGCCGACGGGCTGGGCAACATCAAGAAGGAGCCCAACCGCATCGATTTCGATCCGTACCCTTGGCATTCGATGGCCATCTGGATTCTCACGCAAATGAAGCGCTGGGGCCATCTCAAGGGAGACGTGAATTACAAATCGGTGGCCGAGCAAGTGTACCGGGCGGCGGATTGCGACCGCATTGCCAAGGAGCTGGGGTACGCGACGCATCAATCGACGACGGCCAAGCACGTCATCATGGGGAAGGAATTTGATCCCAACAACGCCGATGCCTATGCGAAGAGTTTCAAAATTCACAGCATGGCCTAAGGAGAAGCGATGGAATCGATGAACCGTACGATGGTGCCAGCGGTCACCCCGACAGTGCCCGCCGAAGGTTCAATGAGGCTTCATCTCCAGCGGCTCCTGAAGGAATGGCCTTCCTCCGCCTGGCAAAGGGTGACGGCATGGCCAAGGACCCGGGAGACTCAGGTGGGGCGAGGAGGAGTCATGGCCGCTCAGTCTCAAGGTAACCCGTGGTACATCGCGGGATTTGTGCTCGTCGTGTTCCTGTTGAGCTGGCATTTCTTTACGCTACGCTCGAGCTTCGACCAACGTGGGTTGAGCGAAGAGCAGCTGCAGATGATGGAGTTCAACGGTGACATCGTGCGAGCAGCGGACGGAAGCTACGCCTGGAATCCGGAAAAGGAGAAAGTCAAAGGCATCCCGGGTCCGCTGGCAGTGCTCGAGAAGGCGCGAGAAGAGCTGTCAGAGGCCTTTGTGAAAAAGGGCACCAACGATCATGGCATCGCTTATCTGGTGCTCTACACCGTGACGCGGTTCGCGGGTGGCTTCCTTGCGGCCTCCGTCATCGCGATCATGCTGGGCGTCATTCTCGGCCTGAACAAAGTGCTCTTTCGTGCCGCTAATCCGTTCATCCAGATCATGAAGCCGATTTCTCCGCTGGCATGGATGCCGCTGTTGCTCTATACCGTGAAGGATCCCAAGTGGACGGCGGTCCTTGTTGTGTTCATGGCGGCCGTCTGGCCCACCCTGGCCACGACGGCCTTCGGTGTCAGTTCCTTGAGGAAGGAGTATTTGCACGTCGCCGCGATTGTGCAGCTCTCCTGGTTTGAGCGGCTCTTCAAGGTCATTCTCCCCGGAGCGGCGCCCACGATCGTCAATGGATTGCGCATCTCCTTCGGCAGCGCGCTGGTCGCGGTGGTGCCTGCAGAGATGCTGCTCGGCGAGCTTGGGGTGGGCTATTTGAGCTGGATCGAATGGAACAACCTCGACATCGCCGGCGTCATCTTCGCGATCCTTGTCGTCGGGGTCGTCGGCGTGATTCTCGATGCGGGTTTCAACAAACTGGCGGGCTTTGTCACCTATCAGGAGTAACCCATGTCCTTTCTCCAAATCGATCATGTCACCAAGTATTTTCCAAACCCGTCGGGGCCCGGGCAGGTGTGCATTTTCAGAGATGCCACGATCAAGATCGAAAAAGGGGAGTTCGTGACCTGCATCGGACATTCTGGCTGTGGAAAGAGCACATTGCTCAACATCATTGCCGGGCTGGAAACACCCACTGAGGGCGGCGTCATCCTCAACGGCCGTGAAGCCAGCGGGCCGGGGTTGGACCGGATGGTGGTCTTCCAGAACTTCGCGTTGATGCCCTGGATGACGGTATTCCAAAACATCGCGCTGGCCGTGCGTTCTGCCTACCCCGACTGGAGTCATGAGCAAGTCACAGCCCACGTCAACAAATACATCGCGCTCGTCGGGCTCAAGGGAGCGGAGGACAAGCGTCCTGCGGCCTTGTCGGGCGGCATGAAACAACGCGTCGGCCTCGCCCGGGCGTTTTCCATCGAACCCAAGGTCCTCCTGCTGGACGAGCCGTTCGCGCAAATCGACGCCCTGACGCGGGGCGTCATTCAAGAGGAATTGATTCAAATGTGGAACAGCTCGAGAAATACGGTGTTCATGGTGACGCACGACGTCGATGAGGCCATTCTGTTGTCCGACCGCATTCTCCTCATGACCAACGGCCCGGAAGCGCGTATCGCCGAGATGGTGCACGTGTCGATCGCGCGGCCGCGGTCACGCGAAACGATCATCGAGCACCCGCGCTACTATAAGATCAGGAACCATATCATCCACTTCCTTGTTCGCCATGCCAAACATGAGACAGCGACATCGTGTCCTTCAGCGGATGGGATGCCCGTCATTGTCAATTTCGAAGAGGAATCGGTCGTGACGCATTGAGCGTCGAGGCGAACGAAATACCTGAGCAGGGCCGGTACAGCCATACGGACATGGGAAGCAAGAGGCAAGAATCGTCAATCACCGTTTCCATCGATGAGGGGGACCTATGGATAAAGAAAAGGTGCGGACTATCGTGAAAGAAAAGCGTCAGAAGAAAAATGTCACCATCGCCGAGGTGGCCAAAGTCGTCGGCAAGAATCCGACCTTTGTGGCCGCCGCGCTGAATGGGAACCATCGCTTTACGACCGATGAAGCCAAGAAGGTCGGAGCGTTGCTGGAACTGGACGGGGAGACGACGGCCGCTCTGAGCAAGTTTCCGGTTCGTACTGATTTTCCCAATGCGGCGGATCCGTTCAAATATCGGTTGTTGGAAATCATCGGAGTCTACGGCGATTCGTTGCGCGATCAGGCCAATGAAATGTTCGGCGACGGCATCATGAGCGCAATCGATTTCACGCTGGATATGGAGAAAGTGACGGGAAGCCAAGGCGAAGCACGCTGCAAGATCACGTTGAACGGGAAGTGGCTGGAGTACAAAACATTCTGAGTCTTGCTGGGAGGGGCTGAAGCCTCCGTCGAAACGATTTCATCGGTTATGGAGCGGCTGAGACAGTGTCGTCTTTAGCCGGTCCGGTCAGATGTGAACGGACAAAGGCGTCCGTCATTCAGAGCGAATGGCGGACGCCTTTGTGTTTGCGGTGATCATCGAAACAGGAGGGGCGGGGCCTATGGAGAGACAGTTCGGATATGGCGCACGGATGACAATCCTTGCACTTTTCCCGCTGGTGATGGCGCCGGCGACCACCTCCGCGGAAACGATTGCTGCGGCTGCCGTGAGCGGGGCTGACACGGCCTGGGTGTTAGTTTCTGCCGCTCTCGTGCTGGCGATGACGGTCCCGGGGTTGGCTCTGTTTTACGGCGGGCTGGTGCGCAGCAAAAACGTGCTCGGTACGATCATGCACAGCTTCGTGATTCTCTGCGTCATCAGCCTTTTCTGGGTGTTGCTCGGCTATAGCCTGGCGTTTGGACCGGACGTCAAAGGCGTGATCGGCAGCCTGGCCTGGGCCGGCTTGAGCGGCGTCGGCTTGTCGCCTCATGCGGTCTACGGTCCGACGATCCCGCATCAAGCCTTCATGGTGTTTCAGTTGATGTTCGCCGCGATCACGCCGGCCCTCATTACCGGCGCGTTCGCTGAGCGGATGAAGTTCAGCGCGCTGATCGTGTTTGCACTGCTCTGGTCGCTCCTCATCTACTGTCCCATTGCGCATTGGGTCTGGGGCGGTGGATGGCTCGCCGGACTAGGGGCATTGGACTTTGCCGGGGGCGCAGTCGTGCACATCAGTTCGGGCATCAGCGCCTTGGTCTGCGCCCTCA
>DASTFK010000334.1:0-2662 GCA_035719945.1 Nitrospira sp. | reverse complement strand
AGCGCATCAAGACAGATCCGCGTTCATCGCGAACATGGCTTTGTAGCTGAAGTCGGATCTGCCCCATCCAGCGTGCTTAGACCAAGGGTTTAAATTCAGGTCTGGCCTTGGATGCACACTAGTAGCCTCAGACATCTTGCTTCATGAAGCCGTCGAAGAAGGACGCAAGCTCCGTGTAGGCATCGAGCGGCAAGATGTGGGCGGCATACTGGTCCGGTCGCACGACGACCATGCAACCTTTGTCCCGATCGATACCGCGCATTGCGAAAATGTCGTTGCCGCCTTTCAGGTCGGGGCAGAACACCTTTTCGTAGTCATGAAGCCCGTAGCGACCCTTCCGCGGCACGAGAAACGATGGCATGCCCTCGATCGCAAGTTCGCGATGACCCTGCTGGAAGATCGCTCGGACGTCGATCACGGCGTCAATGTCGGCGCCGCTCGGAGTGTATTTCTTGACAGGAGACTCCTCTGAACGGGCGAGAAAATCGCAGAGTGAATTGATGCCGGAGGACCCCGCGCTCGGGTCTCCCGCGCCGCAAAAGGCGAATACGCGCCAGCGACCGTCGGCTTTGACCGTGTGGCCAAGGTGAACCGGCTTGGCGTCCGCCAGCCGGATCACGGGAGCTGAATGGAAGCGCATCCCGATCACCAGGCCTTTGGCGAGGTGCTGATAGGTCGGCTTGCCGCAGATGATCGAAGGCCGGTATCTGGTTTCCGTCCCCGCGGTGAAGCGCCCCTGCTTGACGAAGTATTTTTGAAACTCGGTCAGATTGACACCTTCACTACCGGCATCGGCCGCGTCCTTCGGCGGATCGCTGAACAATTTGGCAAATTCGCGATCGAAGTCGATCAGTTCCTTGGCTACGGCCTGACGTTCCGCCGAGTAGGTATGGAGGAACTGCGGCGGGCACCACCCTCGGAGGACGGATGCCAGTTTCCAGCCCAGGTTAAAGCTGTCCTGCATGGACACATTCATGCCCTGTCCGGCTTTCGGGCTGTGCGTATGGCAGGCGTCGCCGGCGATGAAGACACGCGGCGAGCGCGTGCCGACCTGCTCCTCCGGGACGTCGTCGAACTTGTCACAAAGTCTCTGGCCGATCTCGTAGACCGACCACCATGGGATTTCCTTCACCTCAAGGGTGTAGGGACGCAGGATTCGTTGCGCCGCTGCGATCACGTAATCGACGGTGATGTTTCGGCTAGCAATCCGCTCGTCTTCCTTGAGCTTGTCCAGTTCAACATAGATGCGGACCAGGTAACCGCCTTCCCGGGGAATGATCAGGACGCTGCCTTCGCTGGCTGACTGGATCGCTGCCTTCATGCGAATGTCGGGGAAGTCGGTGACGGCCAGGACGTCCATGACGCCCCAGGCCTGATTGGCCGAGTCTCCATGAAGCGCCCGCCCGAGGCACGGGCGAACAACGCTGCGCGCGCCGTCGCACCCGACCACATAGCGGGCCTTCACGGTTTCCACCTGACCCGCGTGCTCGGAATCAATCCGCTCGATCTTGACCGTCACCGGGTGGGTGGGCGTGCCAGCGCCCGACAAAGCTGCCGGGTCGATCTGAAGATCAATCACGCGCCGCGCGTAGTCCGGCTCCAGCCAGTTCGGTGCATTGCGCATAACCTGAAGATAGAAATCGTGCACCCGCGCCTGGTTCAGGACCACATGCGGAAATTCGGATAGCCCGTCTTCGACATCCTGGACCCTGCCGCTGCGGACGATGTTACTTCGCTGGCTATCGTCCGGTTTCCAAAACGTCGTCTCGTTAATCCAACACGCTTCCTTCAACAGACGCTCGCTAAATCCAAAAGCGTGGAACATCTCCACTGTGCGGCAGGCGATCCCGTCGGCTTGGCCAAGAAGCAGCGGACCGGACTTCTGCTCAACGATCCGGGTGTTGATTTCAGGAAATGCTGCCAGTTGTGCCGCGAGCGTCAGGCCCGCAGGCCCGCAGCCGATGACCAGGACGTCGACCTCCGCGGGGAGATTCCCCAACGGTCGTGGGCCATCGTCATGCTCAGCCGGTTTGGAAATCTCCGGATCGCCCGGTCGGAATCCGTTGAGATGAAATTGCATAAGCACCGGCTTCCTTCAAGCGTATCGAGGACTTCAGACGGCCTGTGATGGCGCGATCCTGGGGCATGTCAACTGGCCCAGTCATCGGATTCATACACCCAAACCTACTCGCAATGATGTCTCCGTGGCGGCCGTGCCGGCCGCTCCGAACAATGCGGCGGCCGCAGCGACCACGAACAAGCCTGCCTTGAAGTAGGCCGAGACGGGCATCCGCTAGTTTACCATTTCAAAGGAAGCGAAGTGGCACCCCGCTTTACACTCAAAAGAAAACATTTTGCGGTCGCCTGGAATGCCTAGGGTCATTAGGTAACATCCCGCATGTCGGGGCCATGTCCGCTTCTCTAATCGGCCGTTTGAGGTCAAGCGCTTTCAGACTATCCACCACTGCAGTGTCGATGTCGCTCACGGGCTCGTGCTTCTCTTCGGAATCGGCGTCAAGGCCCTTCCCATGCGAACTCACCTCATCCATCGTCCCGCGAGGGGCATCTTTCCAACGATCGTCGCGCTGGCGCGCCGGTTGGACAGCTCGCGCATCGCGTCCTGCACGGAACTTACGAAGCAGCCATAGCATCCTGAATTACA
>DASTFK010000333.1:0-3464 GCA_035719945.1 Nitrospira sp. | reverse complement strand
AGCGTCACCCGCTGAATAAAATAATAGTGAAAGCTATCGAGTGCGTTAGGAAGAGAAAATGACCAGCAAGCTTGGGAGGAACAATTGATGCCAACCGTCGAAGTCGCCGGTCGACTAGAATTCTTCCCCCTCCAGCAAAGTCACGGAAAAGGAAGGATTTTACACGACTTGTTTGCTAGAGAGGTTCCCAGGCGACTGGATGTGGATGATGGGGCTAGATTTGCGGTAGGCACTCTCGCCCAAGACACTTCTAATGCTAAAACTTATAACGTTGGCGGCATGTGTGATTGGTTTTTTCTTCCTCGGACCGAAGGCATTGGCCGAATTTCGTCAGGCCTGCCCGCGAACTCGCACCCGTGTGAGCGACAATGCGGAGAACAAGGATACTCCTGACAAGCCAAGCTCAAGCGCCGCTGCCTGATCCCAAAGCACCTTCTATTGCAACGTTGCTCAAGGTCTCGACATCTAACGCCATGTTCGAGGTGTTCGGATGGTTCACGAGCACCGTCGATTCGTTGTATCTCGCTACATCGTGGCGAGGACGAGCCGGAGAAGGCCGGAGAGATTTTCCGTTTGAGCCGAAGGCATCAATCGGTTGACCTGAAAATTATAGCCGCCTTCCAGAGAGAGTTGTGGTTTCCAGTCTCGAACCGGTTCGAGTTCCCACGTGAGGACCCCCTTCCCGCCGATCATGTCTAAATCCACGAGTTTATCGCTCGATCGCGTGCCGAAATAGTTCCCCATTGCCGTCAGGGTCAGCCGTTGGCTCTGCTGGTACTTCATGGTGAGAGATGCGGACGGAGAATTCATCCGCGCGCCCGACCATTCTTGCTGTTCGGCACGATAGCCTAGCGTGGGAGTGATACTCAGAGTATCGACGGGACGGAACGAAGCCGCCACGGTTTGGGTTTTGACTTCGCTCTCCGCCCCATGCTGCAGCAGATCAGTTTCGAGACCATAGGTGGAGGCCAGCTTGGCATCCCACATGCCACCGCGATAGCCAACCGCTGCCTCGAGCCGGTGATGATTGGCCTTCTGGGGAGAGAGGCTGAGGGGATCCAGCGTGTGGCCTTCCGCATTCTGCGCGTAGCTCAACGCGACGTGCGGCCATGCAGCCTTGTTCCATGACACATCGGTCCGGTTATAACTCTGTTCCAGACGATTCCCTGCGGCGTCAGCTTCGAGGTCCGTCCGTTGTCCGACGGTGCTCCGAACAGCCATGGCTCCGTTCTTCCACTCTCCCCAGGCTTCCCTCTGGTCGTGACCGGATCCCTGAGAGAATGCTTGGTCTGGCGTCCGATAGGTCATGCCGTAGCGGACGAGCCCCGTCGAACCGATGAGGCCGAGTCGCATCATGCGGGCGGATGGATCTTCCACCCCGGGGCCTCCTTGATTGGCGGCCACTTCCGTTTCTGTGGCGAAGGCTCCCTTCAGCCATGTCGTTGTTGCCAGAAGTCCCTCGGTGCGGGGACGGTCAGTCTCGGACGCCAGGTTCCGTACGCTCGGTGGGGCGATGGGTGCCCCATCGGCCATCGGTATGACGCTGGTCTGGTACGGAGACATTTCCACCGGTTTTGGGCTCACTTGCCATTTGTCCCCGCTTCCCCAGACGGGGTTGTTCCAAAGAAATACCACAGCCAGAAGCGCAAGTTTTAAAGTGTCCTGCATGCCTCCGAATGTAATCGGATAGCCGTCCACGTTCAATCGTCCTGGGTAAGATTGTCGTAAAATTTTTCTAATCTTTTTTTGACGAAGCAAGACTAAATTGTGCGAGAAATGAGCTGTTCCATAGTAGAATACCCGCCATGTTTCACCTGACACTTCGCGGTCTCGCATTGTCCTTCCTCTCCCTTTCGCTCCTAAGCTGCGAGTCGACCGATCGGATGGTAGCCGCCACCCAAAAGGCGATGACGGGCCGGACAGGAAGGGATGTCGTCGCCCTCATCGGAGGCAAAGACCCTTCAAAGATCGCCAAGGACCGGCTCGATGACTATGCGCAGGACCCAGAACGGGTGCTCCGAGATCTGCGCGCCGCCCAGCATGAGTTTCAGGCGCTGTACGATGCGCTCACCGGGAACGTCCGTGAAAAGTGGGGCCCGAAAGAGGTCAAGCTGCCCGAGAAGAAGAAGTATGTGAAATACACGCAACAGTATAAAAGCCGCGCCATCGTCGATTTCGACCGCGGGCAGATTACCGTGGAAACGTTGGATGAGAAGAATCCCCAGGAAAGTCTCAGCCATGCCGTGGTCGCGACGTTGTTAACGCCGCAGGATCCGCGGGTGGTGGATGTCTTTTCGGATAAAGAGGTCCCGCTGAACAGCGACGAAGAACCCTACCTGCTCGGACTCGTGTTGGATCCACAGGGAAAACCGGTGCGCACACAGGCTGAAGCAGAATCTTTCGCCAGCCATCTTTTGGACAAGAAAACCGGCACGCGAGTCATCGATCAAGACGGAGCGAAAAAACAGGCGACATTCGTCACCATGAACATGGTGGTGAACCTTCCGCAAAAGCAGGCGGAGAAATATCGTACTCTGGTGCTTCGTTATGCCGAACAATACCAGATGAGTCCGAGCCTGGTCTTCGCGATCATCAGGACGGAAAGCAATTTCAATCCTTACGCCGTCAGTTCGGCTCCGGCCTATGGCCTTATGCAACTGGTGCCGTCGAGCGGCGGTCGCGAAGCCTATCGTCGGGCGAAGGGAGAGGACGTCGCCCCAACCAGAGACTATCTGTTTGACCCCCAAAACAACGTGGAGCTCGGCACTGCCTATCTGAACGTGCTCATGTTCAACCAACTGGATGAGGTGGCCAACGAGGTTTCCCGCGAATATTGCGTGATCGCCGCCTACAACACAGGGCCCGGCAATGTCCTGCGTACGTTCTCCAAGAATCGGACGACCGCCGTCCAACAGATCAATGGCCTTCAACCCGCCGTCCTCTACGACAAGTTACGGTCCAATCTTCCCTACCAAGAAACCCGCAATTATCTGGAAAAGGTCACCACGTACAGAAAGAGCTATGTGAGCGCCGGCAACGGAGCCAATTGAGGACGTGGATGGTCGCCTCTGCTCCGGCGATGGGTGAACCGCATGGCCCTCTCGCTGCTTGGCTCCGCAACTTGTTCCGTCCTGAACTTCTTCCGAACGGACCTTCGGACAATGCTCGCAGCGACCGCAACGACAGTGCCCTGCACCCATCGCAAGTCGCGTTCGGGAAGTGCCGCGCTCTCGCCTCCGCCGATGATATTCGGACATGCTGAAAGTCACACTAAACGGAATATCAACGGTTAGAGTACACGGGGGAGCAGGTGAAAGATCTCTTGAAACTCTGCCCAGCTGAGAGGATGAACAAGATGTCTTGGTGAGGACAGGCGGTCTCTAGCAGTTGTACTCTGAAAATCCCTGGAACCCTTTGTCAGCGGACAAAAAAGCCAGTGGATGTGAGACGCACGAATCTGCCTA
>DASTFK010000332.1:0-2196 GCA_035719945.1 Nitrospira sp. | reverse complement strand
AGGAAGAAATCTTCGGTCCCGTGCTGTCGGTGACCACTTTCAAGGATGAGGATGAAGCACTAGCCATTGCCAACGACACGCTCTACGGACTCGGTGCCGGTGTCTGGAGCCGCAACATGAATACCGCGTTCCGCATGGGTCGCGGAATCCAGGCTGGGCGCGTGTGGACGAACTGCTACCACCACTACCCGGCGCACGCGGCGTTCGGTGGCTACAAGCAATCCGGTATCGGCCGCGAAAACCACAAGATGATGCTCGATCACTACCAGCAAACCAAGAACGTGTTGGTGAGCTATAGCGAGAACAAGCTAGGCTTCTTCTGATCCTCGACTATTTTTGCCCCGTACCGCCCCGCCGGCGATACGGGGTGTCGATCTCTTCACGATGATCGGGAGGCTTTCATGACCGAGCAAATCTTGCGCGTCACCGCGACTGACTCTGCACGAGCATTGATCACCACCTTGCGCGAGAAGCACGGCGACTTGATGTTTCACCAATCCGGCGGATGCTGCGACGGCAGTGCGCCGATGTGTTATCCGAAGGGAGAATTCATCATCGGGGACTATGACCGATTGTTGGGTTACATCGGTGACGCACCGTTCTACATAAGCGGGCCGCAGTTCGAGTACTGGAAACACACTCAACTGATCATCGACGTGGTGCCGGGTCGAGGCGGGATGTTTTCGCTCGACGGCCCCGAAGGTCTGCGCTTTCTTACGCGCTCGCGCCTGTTTACTGAAACCGAGTGGGCCAAGCTCGCGACGATCGAGAACGAGGCGGCCCCGTTGGCTTAGGGCAGATTTCCTTCCCAAGGAGAGCCGACGTAGCCCGGATCTATTCCCGCCCGCACGTCCGGTCGTCGTGTTCACGCCGACACGTCCGCTTTATAGAAAATTTCGCTCACGACCTGACCGTCGGGAATTGGCCGGGTCAAGTCCGCCGACCTTGACCTTCCAATGTCGCGAGAATAAACCGGAGCGGCCGTTGGGCTCGTGCAGTTCTACGCCCGGACGCGACCCGGAGCGGTCGCTCAATCTGGTGTTCATAGGCGCGCCTCTACAACGATTGCCTGCGCGACTCCACGATAAGGATCTGCTCCGCCGGCCCGCGCCAGCGCGGCAGTCACCTTATCGATCACCTCATCGAGCGGAACACCGCGCTTTTCGATCAGCAAAGACCTCGGAGTGCCGCGAATCTGGCCGGTTGCCAGGGTGCGCGCACTGACTCGGTCGACTGGGAGCTTCCACTTCTCGATCTGCACCCCCCGAAATCCCGCTTCGGCGAGCAGCTGCTCAAGTAACCGCAGGTTGTGCATTTCGTACGGAATCCTGAATCGCAATTCCTCGTCACCAGGGAAAAGGCCCTCGACGATTTGCGCATTGATCGCGTGGTGCGGATTCTCTTCGATGCGGTCCCAGACGTTGAACAAGAGAATTCCGCCTTCCTTGAGCACGCGGCGGGCCTCCCTGAATGCAGCCTGCTTGTCGGGAACGAACATGACCCCGAAGGCACAGACCACGGCACCAAACTCGCCATCGCCGAAAGGCAGCTTGACCGCATCGGCCTCGCGCCATTCAATGTCTCTGCTCTCGCTCAGCTTTGCGCGTGCATAGTCCAACATCGCATTGCTCAGGTCGGTGGCAACCAGCCTTACTGTCGCATCGAGTCGTTCACGCAACCGCCTTGTCACCAGGCCGGTTCCGCAAGCGATCTCCAGAACATCGCCCGGCGGCTTGGCTGGTAGCCGCCGCGCCAAATCCGCCGCAAAGGCGTCGAACCAAGCAGGGCCCAGGCACCTGTCGTAGTACTCAGGAATCGAACCGCTGAAACTTGCTCTCACGTCAGCCATGCCACCTCCACCATAAGCGCCTGATCTTACCCCGGGCTGTCCCCGCTGATATTCAGTTAGCCAGTGCCGCGGCAATCGAATGACCGTTGTTGGCGTGCGCCGTGATAAGGCGGCGCTTTCCAGTGGGTGAGAGGCCCACCCGACGGCGGCCTGCGATCACCAGGCGCCGGTCGCCTCATCAACGGCTGCTTCCCGGCAAATTGAGATGTGAGGGCGACCGTCTGGTTGTGGCCGCGTCCGGAACCTGACACGGGACCTTCCTGTTTCGCATTCACAATACGGCAAGCGCCTGAGCCGCGCACCACCCCGAGTAACGCGATGACCATAAGTCTCAGTATCCCTCGCAT
>DASTFK010000331.1:0-13325 GCA_035719945.1 Nitrospira sp. | reverse complement strand
GTCTTGTGATGACTACGTCTGTTCGCACGAGAGTCGAGTCGTACGAACAAACACTGCCACCGGTTGCACGTTTTAGCAACAAATATACCGTTTATTTCACAAGCGACGAACGAGGTACTTAGAGGAGAACTACTGAAGCAGTTGCTCGAGAATACCATCCAGCTCGGCGGGCGAAAAATAATGGATGATCACCTTGCCTCCGCGTTTGCCGTTGAGAACGGAAACTTTCGTTCCAAGTCGTTTTTGTAAACGCTCTTCCACATCCAACAGCGGAGATCGCCGCAGCTCTTTTGTGCTGCGTTTTCTGACGATTAGGCTGGAGGCAATAAGTTTTTCCGTCTCACGCACGGAGAGATTTCGAGCGACGACGAGGTGCGCTACGCGTAGCTGTTCAGCGGCACTTGCTAACCCCAAAATGACTTTCGCATGGCCGGCGGATAACTGATCGCTTTCGATCAATTGCTGGACCTCGATCGGAAGATGAAGAAGACGGACCAGGTTCGCAATGGAGGACCGCTCGCAGCCGACTCGCTGCGCAATTATGTCCTGCGTGAGTCCAAATTCATTCATCATGCGTTGATAGGCACGGGCCATTTCCATCGGGTTGAGGTCTTCGCGTTGAAGATTCTCCACAAGCGCGAGCAGGATTGATTCTTCATCGCTACAGTTCCTGATGACGGCTTGAATGGTTTCCATCCCGGCCTCTCTGGCCGCGCGCCAGCGCCGTTCTCCCGAGATCAACTCATATATGCCGTCGCCTTTGCGCCTCACCAGCACCGGTTGAAGTAATCCGCTTTGCTTTAAAGATGCAGCAAGTTCCGCCAATTCCTGAGGCGAAAATGTTTGCCGGGGCTGATATCGATTCGGAACTATGGCTTCGATGCGCAGATGCTGAACCTCTGGCAACTCCGGCATCGGCGCCGGCTTTGTCGTCGGCAATAACGCGTCGAGTCCTCTACCCAGCGCTCTTTTCTCCATGACTGAGGAACTCCTTTGCTAGAGAGAGATAGGCCTGCGCTCCGGCCGAGGCCATGTTGTAGAGAAGGACCGGCCGTCCATAACTTGGCGCTTCCGCAAGCGTCACGTTCCGCGGGATCGTCGTCTGGTAAACCAGTTCTTTGAAGTGCCCACGCACTTGATCGGCAACTTGGCGCGCCAAAGTATTCCTGACGTCGTACATTGTCAACACGATGCCTTCGATCGTAAGGCTAGGATTGAACGATTGCTGTATCCGCTCGATGCTTCCAATGAGGCGGCTCAAACCTTCCATCGCATAGTATTCACATTGAACTGGAATGAGGACTGATCGGGCAGCCACTAACGCATTGACGGTCAAAATGCCAAGTGCCGGGGGGCAGTCAATGAAAATGATATCGAAAAGAGATTCTAATCCCTTGATAAAATTGCGTAAAACATTTTCCCGCTCTTCGATGTTGACCAACTCAATCTCGGCCCCGGCCAAATCGGAGTTCGCAGGCAACAGGGATAATCCGCTCACTTCTGTCTTTTGGACCGCATCTTCGAATTTTACATAATTAATCAAGCAGTTATATACTGTCTTGTCCAGAGAACGAGGGTCGATTCCCAAGCCGCTCGTGGCATTTCCCTGTGGATCCATATCCGCCAGCAGCACACGTTTACCCTGCAAGGCAAGACCCGCGGCGAGATTCACCGCTGTCGTGGTCTTACCCACTCCCCCCTTCTGGTTTGCGACAGCGACGATCATGGACATGAGATTATGGGACTCCCCACGAGGAAATGTTCCACGTGGAACATCGCTACCGTTAGATGGAAGGTGCCTTAGCCAACACCGTCACCACGCGACTGCCGTGATTCATGGGCAAAAGAAAATCATGATTGGATTCCACTCGGAATGCCTGCGAAGGCCGTTCGTCCACCCTCACGGTCCGAAACAGTAAGAGGTGTCCTGTCGGCTTCAAGATAAACGCCGCTGGCTCCGCAATCTCATCGAATCGCAGGGCGCGCAGCACAATCACATCCGCGAGAACATGCGGTTCTTGAGTTGCATATTGTCTCAGCTCTCCTGGATATATCGAGACCTGTTCCAGCTTCAGTGCTCCGACAATGGAATGGAGAAACGAACACTTTTTCTGTGATGGTTCGATTAATAGCAAGCGGAGGTCACTCTGAACGATCTTTACGGGGATTCCTGGAAACCCAGCCCCACTCCCGACATCCATCACGAGGCTGTGAGATGGAAATTTGTATGCGCTCAAAGCTGTCAGCGAATCCACGAAGTGCTTGCTGATGATTTCGAAAGGATCAGTGATGCTCGTGAGATTAATCGTCTTATTCCACGCAAGTAACTGGGACAGATAAACGAGAAATTGCCCGGTCTGTTGTTCGGTGAGACTGATCCCGAGCCCTTTGGTGGACGTAACAAGGAACTCGCGCAGGGCACGCTCATGTTCCACGTGGAACAATTACGTGAAATGATAAAAGAGGTCAAGGAATGATTATCCCGGAACGGATTCAGACTCAATCGCGGCTGGAACCGCTTCGGCTGCGGGGGACTTCCTTTTATGCTTTTCGAGGGCGACGACCAACACAGAGATGGCGGCAGGAGTAATGCCGGAAATCCTTGAAGCCTGACCCACGGACGCAGGTCGGACCCTTTTCAGCTTTTCACGCACTTCGTTCGAGAATCCACTCACATGGTCATAGGAAAATTCGGCTGGAATGCCTCGAGTTTCGAACTGCTTGAAACGAGTCACTTGTTGCAGCTGGCGCTTGATGTATCCTGAATACTTGATTTGGATTTCAACTTCTTCAATAATTTCCTTGTCTTGAGATCTATCTAGCTCTAGGCAGTCCATCAACGCCTCGTACGTCACACCCTGCCGTCTCAATAGGTGCGCAGTCGAGCAAGGACCTGCAATATCGTCGATGTTTGCCGCAATCAGGCGCCGGCGCACATCCTCGGTCAGGCGCGGCCTCATGCCTTCGAGTCTGTGGATCTCATCGTCAATTTGACGGCGCTTTAGACAAAACTTCGCGTAGACGTCGTCAGGTATCAATCCAATATTACGTGCGGTTTCGGTCAACCGCAGATCTGCATTGCCATGGCGCAATAGAAGTCGATATTCAGCTCGAGAGGTAAACATCCGATAGGGTTCTCGAGCGTCTTTAGTGATGAGATCATCGATGAGCACACCGATGTAGGCTTCCGAGCGATCGAGAATCAGCGGCGGCTTGTTCCGTAACTTGAGGACCGCATTGATACCTGCCATCAGGCCCTGGGCCGCCGCTTCCTCGTAGCCGGATGTCCCGTTGATCTGCCCTGCATGGTAGAGCCCTTCCACGAGCTTGGTTTCCAATGTCGGGTGTAATTGCCGAGGAGGAAAATAGTCGTACTCAATGGCATACCCGGGCTTCAGCATGCGAGCCTGTTCCAGACCCGGTATCGTTTGTAGAATGGCCGCTTGGACATCGACGGGCAGACTCGTTGAAATCCCGTTCGGGTAATACTCCGGCGTCTCCAGGCCTTCCGGCTCCACAAAAATCTGATGCCGTGACTTCTCGGCGAAGCGAACGACTTTGTCCTCGATCGATGGACAATAGCGAGGACCTACGGATTCGATCACCCCGCTGTACAGCGGCGATCGGTCAAGATTGTTTCTGATGATGTCATGCGTCTTCTCATTCGTATAGGTCAAATGGCAGTCCCGCTGCGGGGTGTGGATCCGGTCCGTGCGGTACGAAAAGGGCGGCGGCGGGTCGTCGCCCGGCTGTGGCGTCATCACGGAAAAATCGATCGTGTCTCGATCCAACCGAGGTGGAGTGCCCGTTTTCAACCGTCCGACTTCAAATCCCAAATCTCTCATGCAGTCCGACAAATGTTCAGCCGACACTTCTCCGGCGCGGCCGGCAGGAAAATGATTGAGGCCGATATGGATTAAACCCTTAAGGAAAGTTCCTGATGTCAGGATCACGGCCCTTGCCGCAATGGACTGGCCCCCATCGGTGACCACTCCGCCGATCGTTCCCCCTGCCACGAGCAGGCGATCGACTGTACCTTCGCCCATCGTAAGTCCGGCCTGACGCTCCAACGTTTCCCGCATCACCTGCCGATACAGCGCCTTGTCGCACTGCGCCCGCAGCGCGCGCACCGCAGGCCCTTTGCTCGTGTTGATAAAACGGAATTGAATGCCGGCCCGATCGGTGTTGACGGCCATTTCTCCGCCTAGGGCATCGATCTCCTTGACCAGATGTCCTTTGGCAATACCGCCGATCGCCGGATTGCAAGACATCTGAGCGACACGGGCAGGATCCATCGTCAAGAGGAGCGTCTTTGCGCCCATCCGGGCGGATGCCAGCGCTGCTTCGCAGCCTGCATGCCCCCCGCCGACGACGATGACGTCAAACCCTTGTGACACGGTGTGATTCCCGACTTCCCGATACAAAACGTCGAACAGATCTGTTCCAAGACTTCATCCGTTGTAATTGCCCCGGTGATCTCACCGAGGGAATCGGCAGCGGCCCGAAGGTCGACGGCGACGAGTTCATTCGGCATCCCCGCTCTAATCGATTCCTCGGCCTGGATCAATGACCCATGGGCCTGATCAAGGGCGGCTTGATGCCGCACGTTCGTGACGATGACTCCGTCCGTGGTCTCAGCGCCGCCTCCAACCAATTGCGATCGAATTGCCGAACGCAGCGCCTCGACCCCTTCGCCGGTTTTGGCCGACAACGGCAAGGCCATTGTTCCCGGTTTCATGTCTGACGGGCCTACCAGCATCGGAAGATCGGCCTTGTTGATGACGATCACGTGTTTGCCGGCCGCAGCTTGCTCGATGAGTCCGCGATCATCGTCGCTCAGAGGAGTCGAGCCATCGATCACGATAACTTGTAGATCCGCATCCTTCTGGGCCGATCGTGACCGCCTGATGCCCTCACGCTCCAGCGCGTCGTCCGTAGACCGGATGCCGGCCGTGTCCACGAGGTGAATGATGACACCATCAAGACTTATCGCTTCCTCAATGATGTCTCTGGTCGTCCCCGGCACCGCAGTCACAATCGCCCGTTCCTCTTTGAGGAGCCGATTGAGAAGGCTGGATTTCCCGACGTTGGGGCGCCCTGTAATAACGACGCGGGCGCCCTCTCGCAGCCATCGCCCCTCCCGAGCAGTGGCGCCCAAGCGCCGTATGCGCGCACCGACATCCTGAATCGTCCGCAGCAGTTCCTGTCTGGCGAGAATCTCGATCTCTTCGCCGACAAAATCGATCCCGGCTTCGAGCTGTGCCAGCAGGCGCAACAAGGCATCCCGTGCCGCATCCACCTCACGCGCCAGCTCGCCGCGCAGTTGGCGCTGGGCCACCGTGAGGCTAGCGGCAGACTTGGCACGAATCGTATCAAGCACCGCCTCAGCCTGCGACAAATCGAGTCGGCCGTTGAGAAAAGCCCGTTTAGTGAACTCGCCGGGAGCGGCCATTCGAGCGCCCGCCGCGAGGCACGCGCGACAGACCAGGGAGAGGATGAGCCAGCCACCATGAGACTGGATTTCGACGGTGTCTTCGCCCGTGAACGACCTCGGCCCTTTCATATACACCACGAGCGCCTCATCGAAGACGTTGCCCCCGCGTGGGGCAACCGCGCATGTCTCGGTTGGGGGCGTATCCGATGACGACCGAAGGTGCACATCGGCGAGGTGGAGCGTATGAGAGACTACTGAGGCCAGTGGACGACCGGACCGCAGCTGCACAATCCCTTCTGCGATGGCCAGCGCTCGCACACCGCTAAGCCGCACAATGCCAATCCCGCCTTCACCGGCCGGCGTCGCGATCGCACAGATGGTGTCCTCGAGCGCTCCGCTCATCATGAGCGCCATCTCTCACTTGGCGGGATCGATGAACGGCCGGTTGGCATACAGCCGGTCGGTCAGCACCTGTTGTCCGATGGTCAACACGTTATTCGTGAGCCAATAGAGCACAAGGCCTGCCGGAAAATTGACGAACAGAAACGTCATGAACACCGGCAGGACCAACATGATTTTCGCTTGAGTCGGATCCATGGTGGTCGGGGTGATCTTTTGCTGAATGACCATCGTCGCGCCCATGATGATCGGAAGCACATAATAGGGGTCTTGGACCGACAGATCCGTAATCCAGCCGACAAAAGGCGCTTGCCGCAAATCGATGGTCATGTAGAGAATGTTGAACAGCGCCACGAACACGGGCATTTGCAGAACCATCGGCAAGCAGCCACCCACCGGGTTCACCTTATGGTCACGATACAGCTTGATCAGCTCTTTATTCAATTTGTCGCGATCGTCTTTGTACTTTTCCTGCACTGCCAGCACTCTCGGCTGGATCATTTGCATCTGTTTCATGGACTTGTAGCTTTTGAACTGCAGGGGCACGAAGAGCATCTTGATGCCCATCGTCAAGAGGATAATCGTGACGCCGTAGTTATGCGTATACTCGTTGATGAAACGCAGCACATAGAAAATCGGCTTCGCGACGGCCTTCACGACGCTCCAGCTGCCGAAAATAAACCAGCCAAAATCGATGGTTTCCTCCAGGCCCACGTTCAACGAGCGCAGCGTGTCGTACTCCTTCGGGCCTGCGTACAGTTGCAGCGTCGTCGTCACTCCACCGGCAGGGGGCGGCATTCGCACTCCGGCGGACACCAGTTTTTCGCCTTCCTTTTTGGCCAATGCTGCGCTGGCGCCCTGGGGCATTAAGACCGAAAGGAAATACTTGTCCTGAAGGGCCACCCATTGGACCGCCCCTTTGCGCTCCAGTTCATTGTCCGGCGTTTCCTTTTCGACTTTTCCGTCCACGAGAGAGGCTGAACCGATCAACCCGATAAAACCGTCGCCCCACTCGACGATGCCGAAGTTGGTGCCCAGGACTACGTCGTACGCGCCCGTCAGGCCCTCGACGGTCAGACTCACGTCTACCAGGTAGCCTCCTTGGTGAAAAGTCAGGCGCTTAAGCACCGTGAGGCCGGAGGCCGTATCCCGGAATCGCAGTGTCGCGTGACCGACGGGATGGGCGCTGTCGAGGCTCGTAAAATCAGTTTCGATCGCATAGAGGCCCTCTCGAAGCACTTTGTCAGCGGCTGCGTCGGATGTGCTGACCGACAGGGGTTCCTTGAACTTTGCACCCTGATGGACGAGTTGAACGGGCTTTTCTTCCGGAGGCGCGGTGTGATGACGCTTGAGTTCCCAGCTGGAGATCACGCCGCCACGGGCATCCAGCCCCACCCGAACCAGATCCGTCTCGATCATGACGATTCGCTCGTGAGCTTGGCCTTGATCCGAAGAGGAAGGCTGGCGGGACGCCTCCTCAGGCTTTACCGAGGAGACGGGGCGGTCTTTTATGGCCGCGGCTGGAGAAACATCGGATCCGCCAGCCGGCGTACCGGTCGTCTCGGCCGGCGGCTCCTGCACTGTTTCGGGGGGCGGCAGGAGTCCCAACTGCTTCAACAGCAAGTCATAGCCGAGGATCACTGCCAGGGACAGGACGAGAAAAATAACGACGCGCTTTTCCATCACAGATTCTTGGCCCCCTGCCTCCGCGTCTCACCGATTAAGGGATCGTATCCTCCTCGATGAAACGGATGACATCTTAGTAAACGCCAGATTGTCAGACCGCCCCCCTTGACGACGCCGAAGCGGTCGATCGCCTGGCACCCGTACTCAGAGCATGTCGGCTCGAACCGACAGGCCGGCCCAAGCCAAGGAGAGATCAAGAACCGATAGGCCGTAATGAGTGCCACGCACATCGTTCTCATCACGATTTCTCCTGGGAGTTGAGGACTCCTTGACGCCGCAGAGTCGACCGCCACAGGTCTTTCAGTTTTTCGAACGGAAGGGTGAGGGCTTCCCGCTTCGGAAACACGAGCAGCGCGTGGTCAGCGGCCAACTCACCCCGGACCTGCCGCGACAACTCGCGGAAGAGACGTTTCGCACGATTCCGGCGGACGGCAATGCCAAACCGTTTGCCGACGACAATGCCCACTCGACTCGTCTGTGCTTCAGTCTTGCAAATTAATAAATTAAAGCAGTCGGTCGACAGCCGACGGCCATGCTGCTTCACATGTTCGATGTCGCGGCTCGCCCGAAGAAAGAAGGACCGATCACCTACGCCTTGCGACATCGTCCGGCTCATTAACGGCCGCGCCGAACCCGTCCGCCCGACTCCTGCGTTCCGGGTTGGGACGGACCGCTCCGTGGTGCTCTAGGAAAACGTCCCTGCTTGAGGAAGACAAGGGGGGCGGAAGCCCGTGCAGCGCGAGTATTTAGACCGTCAAACGCGCGCGGCCCTTGGCTCGACGGCGGGCCAAGACTTTGCGGCCGTTTTTTGTGCTCATGCGTTTGCGGAAACCGTGTTCTCGCTTCTTTTTGAGGTTCGACGGCTGTTGAAACGTAAACGACATACTGGTCACCCTTTCGAGCAGAATCTCAAATGAACGTCGCATTATAGGGGCGCGTCCACGACCTGTCAAACCAAGCGGCGCGTGCACATTCTGCCGGCCGATCCCGGCTCCTCGTTGATGAGCTGATCCGCAAACTTTCTGATCTCTCGTTCAGATTGAGGCGGTTTTGTGGACCTTTTCCGCAAAATGGACTAGACTGCCTCAGACTTTGGTACCCGTAGATGTGTGGGCACCGACATAACCCATTACGGAATCAACAGTTCTGAACCGGGTGCTCCGAAGCCCCCTCTGGCACTGCCTTTGCGAAATCATAAGCGGTTCGGCCTCACCTGCGCGCATTGGACCCACAGCGCTATGCGGATTGAACCGTCCAGCAACTTCAGGAGGAGCGTGATATGAAGATCCGCTATGTTCTGGTGTCGATCCTCGGGATGTCCCTTTTGATGGGCGGATGTGCCCAACCTCCGGCCGATCAAATCAATGCCGCCGAACAGGCGGTCAAAGATGCTCAGCAAAACGGCGCGGCCACCTACGTGGCCAACGACTATGCGAAGGTGGAAGGACTGTTGGCAGCGATGAAGACGGAAGTCGCGGAGCAGGACGGGAAATTTGCTTTGTTCCGTGATTACGGCAAGGCCGAACAGCTGGCCGCGACGACCAAGGCCGAGGCTGAACGCGTTAAGGCGGACGCCGCCAAGAAAATGGAGGAAGCGAAGTTTGGCGCAGCACAGGCGTACCAGGCCGCACAAGCCACCGTCGCGTCGACCCTCGCGCTTGTGGCGAAGGCTCCGGCGGGGAAGGATCGCGCCGCCCTTGAAGCAATCAAGACGGACGCGCAAGCGCTCAAGGCATCATTAAACGACGTGCAACTGCTGCTCGACAAGGCGGATTACCTTGCAGCACAGACCAAAGCCAAAGCCATCCAGGAAAAAGGGGAAGCCGTTTCGCACGAAATCGAAACCGCCCTGGCCAAGATCGGCAAGGGTAAACCCATGGCAAGAAAGAAATAGCTCCGGCTCTTCGTATGTTTCACAGGATCCCACACGTCGCTGCGTCTTTATGGTGCGCTGGAGCCTTGACGCTCAGCGGCTCCCTCGCCGCATGCGTCGAGACCGTGCCCCCAGAGATGGTTGAAGCCATCGAATCGCTGGACCGGGACCTGTTGCAGTTGCAGGCTGGCGAGATGGCTCCAAGCGAATATGCCGCCTTCGTTCACCAATGGGTCACGCTTCGCAACCGAGTGGAAGCCGAAGAAGACACCATTCGTTGGCCGTGGGAGCCGAATGACCTCGAACAGGCGCTTCGTGACCTGCAGGCCGAGGGTGCCAAGGCCGTTGCGCGCCTCACCGAACAGCAGGAAGCGGAACGCCGCGCAGCCGCCCGGCAGCTGGCGGACGTTGAGGAGCGGGCACGGGCAATCGCGACACAAGTCAGTGCCATTGACAGCCGGCTCATCCTGGCGGAAAAACCGGTGGAAACCGACCTGCTGCTGAAGCGAGCCCGTGCGTTTTACGAGCAAGGACGCTACGAGCAATCTTTACAGGCCTCTGACCGTGCGTCCCACCACCTGACCGCACAATCAGCGTTGCTTCAGCGGGAGTTGGGGCGGTATGCAAGTCCTGATCGGATTGCTCAGTGGCAGCGGATGGCGCGTGAAACCATTGAGTGGTCGAAGAAGCATCGGACGTCGGCGATCGTCATTAGCAAGGCGGAGCGGTCTTTGACGCTCTACCGCAGCGGACAGAAGCTGGTATCGTATCCCGTCCGGCTCGGCTTTAACGGCATCAATGAGAAGCGTTACCAAGGCGACGGCGCCACGCCGGAAGGGCGCTATCGCATCGCCGGCAAGCGAGGGCGCGGGCAGACACAATTCTATCGGGCCCTGCTGCTGGATTATCCAAACCAGGACGATCGACGGCGGTTTCTGAACGATCGCAAAAAAGGCAAGATCCCCGCCTTACGTGACATCGGAGGTCAAATCGAAATTCACGGAGTGGACAACGAGTTGATGGCGCAAACGTTGGGATGCGTCATGCTCGAGAATCCGCAAATGGCGGCGCTCTTTGAACGAGTCGACAATGGCACGCCGGTGACGATCGTCGGGGCGTTGCTGGAACACAATTCGGTGGAGCGCGCGCTGGTCAATCTGTCTACGCGCCGGAACGAAGTGTGAGCGGGCGGATGCAACGCATCATTGTCAGTGTATGCTCCTGCGCAATCGGCCTTGTGTTGCTACTGCTGGCGAGCAGTATACCCTCCACCTCGACGGATGCCTTCCTCGTCCAAGCAGTCGAGTTGGACCAGGCAACGCTTCACGTCCTGCAAGCTCGCTATCGGTCACTCTCCAAACAGCTCAGTCAGCTGATGCCGGGTCAGCCCTACATCGTCGTCGATACCGCGAGAAACCATCTGTACATCAAACGGCGGGATCAGGTCATGCTTGATGCGCTGGCGTCGACGGGAAGCGGCACGATCCTCGACAAGCCGGGCGAGGCCAAAGGCCAGTGGATCTTCGACACGCCGCGGGGCGAATTCACCGTGCAGTCCAAGCTGGTCAATCCGGTCTGGGTCAAGCCGGATTGGGCCTTCATTGAGGAAGGGGTGGCGATTCCCAAGAGTGCCGCAGACCGCATCGAATCGGGGGTGCTGGGAGAGTATGCGCTTGGATTCGGCAAAGGCTACTTTATCCATGGCACTCTCTACACGAGATTGCTGGGCAAGAATGTCACCCATGGCTGCATTCGGCTGAATGATGACGACCTGAAGAGTGTCTATCAACTGGCGAGGGTCGGAACGCCCATCATGATCTTCTGACGGATGCTGAGACGCGCGGCCAGCCTCGCCCGGCTTCTCGTTCTCCTGGTTTCCCCGCTCATCTTCATTCTGCCCGCCTGGGCAACCGAACCTGAGAACGTCCTCGCCGTCGACATCACCGATCCTGCCGCACTCCAAGAAGCGACCAGGATTCTTGCGGAAGAAGTCAAGCTCGCCGCACGTCCTCAAACCTACATCATCGTGGATCTCGTCGACCGCGCCGTGGTGATCAAAGGCCGAGGAGCGGAGCTGCATCGGCTCCCCATTGAGCAGTGGTCAGGCCTCCGCCTTGCCGAGGCTTCAACGGCGTTTCGTGTACAGGCACGGCCGCCGGTCACGCGACGTAAAATCGAGCCGGCCGCGGGAGCAGAGCAACCGCCGGTTTCCCTTGATGACATGCCGACCGACTTCACGCTGACGTTTGCTCCCTCTTTTTCCTTGGCGGTTCATCCGTCCGCCTCAGACGACTTTTGGCGCTGGCTGCGCTTCACGGCTCGCGAATGGTGGGTCTGGGTCAGGGATTGGATCCATCGCCTTGCCACAGGGGAAGAAGTGCCAACGCATCCCGTGCTTCGTTTAACCCTCACGCCTCATCACGCCCAATCGCTCGCATGGACCGTCACTGAAGGGATGCCCTTTCTCGTTCGGCGGACCTCCTCTCCGCCGAAGTAGCATGGTTTGCGTTTTATCAGACCGCTACCTAATATATAGTGAGGCGAACGTTCGGCCTGAGTATCCGCCGGCCTCCCCGCTGTCTTCACGAACCGTTATCGACCATCACACGCACAAGAGGTTCATCCGATGTCCGCTCGCCACGAAGTGCATGTCCTGAACGACATCACGCAATGGACCGCACAGGCCGCCGCCTTGACACGGGACCTGCAACAGCAGGCGGTCCACGAGCGAGGCCGATTCCTTCTCGCATTGTCCGGAGGCCGGACTCCCGAGCAGGTGTACCGCCGATTGGCTTCCCAATCCTCCGACGCGCCGCAGGAGTGGTCGAGCACGCACTTCTTCTTCAGCGATGAGCGTTGCGTGCCTCCTGACCATCCGGACAGCAATTACCATCTCGCCGAAGCAGCGCTCTTTCGTCCGCTTAACATCCCTGAGGATCGTATCCATCGCATGAGAGGAGAGCATCCGAATCCGGATGCTGCTGCAAGGGAGTATGAGGACGTGCTGCGTGCGGTGACCAATGCCGACCCAGCGGGGTGGCCGCAGCTTGATCTCCTGATGCTGGGCATCGGAAACGACGGCCACACCGCCTCTCTGTTTCCGGGAACGGATGCCCTTCGGGAACGTCGACGGTGGGTTACGGTGGGTGATGCGCCTTCCGGCCCGCCCAAGCGACTAACGCTGACCCTAGGTGTGATCAACCAAGCGACTGTGGTACTGTTCCTGGCCAGCGGCGACGGTAAAGCCGATATTGTCAAAGCCATTCTTGAACCGCAGCAGGATGCCAACCGGCAGTTGCCTGCAGCTCTTGTGCGACCGGACCGAGTGATCTGGCTGCTGGATCGTCCCGCCGCCGCCAAGTTGACCGGACATCACGCAGAGGGCCACAAGAGACTCACATGATCCTTGCCGGAGATATCGGTGGCACGAAGACGCATCTCGCCCTCTACGACTGGACAGGGGAACGTATTGACCCGCTGCGGCTTGAAACTTTTCACAGTGCCGATTATGCATCCCTCGATGAGATGCTCACCGAATTTCTTGCCCCTCCGAAAGCTCCTCTCACGGTCGACCAGCTTGAACAAACAAACGTAGAAGAACCCTCCTCAGTTCCCTCGACACAGGGCACATTTCCCAGCCTGGAAGCCGCCTGCTTCGGCGTGGCCGGCCCCGTCTTTCAAAACCACTCCCGGACAACGAATCTCCCCTGGGTGGTGGACGGACCGGCGCTGTCCAAGCAATTCGATATCCGGCATGTCCAGTTGCTCAATGATCTGGAGGCCATGGCCCACGGGATTCTCCTGTTGCGCCCCGACGAATTGGTGACGCTGAACGCCGGGACGCGACCGTCACACAAACAGGCCATTGCGCTGATTGCCGCAGGCACAGGTCTCGGTGAGTCGATTCTCTTTTGGGATGGCAGCCGGTACCGG
>DASTFK010000330.1:0-4225 GCA_035719945.1 Nitrospira sp. | reverse complement strand
CGACAGGCAGAGGCCGTCACCCGTCGCGCCATAGTGGTTGCTGGTGGGGAATCCCTGAATGTGCAGTCGGCCGATGCCGCCGGTCGCGAGAACCACCGTTTTGGCCGACACGACGACATTCCGCTGGTTGTCGAGATCCTTGAAAATGGCGCCAGAACAGTTGCCCTCATCATCGCTGAGCAGTTCGACAGCTGCACAGAATTCAAGCAACTCGATCTTTTGATTGATCACCTCGTCCTTGAGGACACGCATGATCTCCAGGCCGGTATAGTCCGAACAGGTCAACAGCCGCGGTTTTGAGCTGCCGCCGCCCTTTTTGACGTGAAGGTTCCCATCCGCCTGGCGGTCGAAGAGCACACCGAGGTCGATTAGCCACTTGGCGATCGCCGGTCCGTCTTCCACCATGACCTTGAGCAGGGCATGGTCGTTCTGCATATGCCCGCCCTTGAGCGTATCGATGAAGTGTGTGACGGGAGAATCTTCCGGCGCCACCGAGATCTGCATGCCGCCCTGAGCCATCACGCTATTGGAATCGCCGAGCCGCAGTTTCGTGGCCAGCATCACCTTCGAGCCTGCGCCGTGGGCATGCAAGGCTGCCGCGCACCCTGCGCCGCCGCCCCCGATCACCAGCACGTCGGTCGTGTAGGCCGGAGACAGATCCAGATCGTCCTGAATCGGGCTGTCGCCCTCCAGCAGCGTCGCCAGTTCGATCACCGTCCGGTCCCCTTTGTTGGGACCGAAGCGAATCGGTCGATAGGCGCTGGCCCGGTAATCCGGATGATACTTGTGGATCAGCTGGTCGCGGTCGGCGGGAGAAAATTTCTCAAGGGTCTGCTTGCGCCGGGCATCCCTGGTGCTGTGTACGATTTGTTGAAGCGCGTGGATGTCCATGGACGTCGCTCTCAAGCGATCGGCATTCAGCAACGGCTGACGGCCGATCCACGGGCCTGTGTCCCGTGCTATTTCACCGTCGCACAGTGGTCGGCGAGTTCCTTGTCATTCATCTTTAGGATCTTGCGCCACTCGTCATTGAATCGCCCGTCTTCGATTTCCTTGATGCGTGCATCCAATCCAACGGGCTTGTCGGCAAAGTGAGCGCCCTGGGCGCGGCTCACGTAGAGCGCCACAAGGTTCGGGGCAATGTCGGCGATGCACACCGGTGTGCACATCCCGCACATCACGCAATCCATAAACATCTCGGAGACGCTTTTGAAGTCGCCGAAGACCGCCTTCCACACGCCTTCACGCACATCGATTTTCTGCGGGCAGGCTTCCGTGCAGGCGTTACAATTCCGGCAGAGCGGTGTCTCCGGGTAAAGATTGAAGAGGTCCTGCTTGGGGTCCTGGAGCTTTTGAATGTCGTAGATCGCCTTGCGCGCCGGGAAGGGCGGCATCATCGTAAACGACATGCCGTCCTGCACCGCCATTTGACAGGCCAAGCAGGTACGGACTTTTGGATCGTCTTTCGTCCGATAGTAGGTCGCACAGGCACCGCAGAAGCCCCCGAGACACCCAACGCCCCGCACGACCTCTTGGCCGGCGTACCACATGGCCTTGATGACGGTGATCCCTTCCGGCACTTCCACCCTCTTGCCGGAAATCTCGATCGTCACCATGCGAGGCTTCAAGACCTCGGGTTGGTCGATGATGTTTTGGCTGTCCGTTGTTTCTATGGCCATCGTCCTCCCGTGTGAAGCGTTGATGAGTGATCGCAACCGCGATCACTCATCACTCGTCATTGTGTTAGGCGATCGCGTCGATGATTTTGTTCAACGTGGCACTGGGGCGCATCGCCCTCGACGCCTTCTCATCGTTGGGATGGTAATACCCGCCGACATCCTGAGGCTTGCCTTGCGCGGCCAGCAACTCCTGATCGATCTTCGCGACATTATCGCCCAGGTCCTTGGCGATCTTCGTGAACCTTTCTGCGATTTTCTTATCGACTGTCTGTGCCGCCAAGGCCTGCGCCCAGTACAGCGCCAGGTAAAAATGGCTGCCGCGATTGTCGATTTCTCCGACCTTGCGGGCGGGAGACTTGTTGCTCTCGAGGAACTTCGCGTTGGCATGATCCAACGTATCCGCAAGGATCTTGGCCACCTGATTGTTCCCGACCTTGGCGAGGTGTTCGAGCGATGCCGCGAGCGCCAGAAATTCGCCGAGGGAGTCCCACCGCAGATAGCCCTCCTCCTGGAACTGCTGCACGTGCTTCGGAGCCGAACCACCCGCGCCCGTTTCGAACAACCCCCCGCCGTTCAACAGCGGAACGATCGACAGCATCTTCGCGCTGGTCCCGATCTCGAGAATGGGGAACAGGTCGGTGAGATAGTCGCGGAGCACATTGCCCGTGCAGGAAATCGTGTCCTTGCTTTCCTTCATCCGCTCGAGTGAGTAGCGACAGGCGTCGGCGGGAGACAGAATCTTGATTTCGAGACCGCTGGTGTCATGCTTCGGCAAATAGGCATTCACTTTCTTGATCAACTCGGCGTCGTGTGCACGGTCTTTGTTCAACCAAAACACGGCGGGAGCGCCGCTCGCTTTGGCGCGCGTGACGGCCAATTTGACCCAATCCTGGATCGGCGTGTCCTTCACCTGGCAGGCACGCCAGATATCGCCTTCTTCGACCTTGTGCTCGTGCAACGTCTTGCCGGACGCATCGACAATCCGGATCGTGCCGTTCCCCGGCGCTTTGAAGGTCTTGTCGTGCGAGCCGTACTCTTCCGCCGCCTGCGCCATCAGGCCGACGTTGGGCACGCTGCCCATCGTCCGAGGATCGAAGGCCCCGTGCTTCTTACAGAACTCCACTACCTCATGGTAGACGGGTGCATAGCTGGAGTCGGGAATCACGCATTTCACATCCTGTAGCTTGCCTTCGGGATTCCACATTTTGCCCGAGTCGCGGATCACCGGCGGCATAGAGGCGTCGATGATGATGTCGCTCGGCACGTGTAGATTGGTGATGCCCTTGTCGGAGTTCACCATGGCCATCGGCGGCCGCTTCTTGTAGACCTCTTGAATGTCGGCTTCGATCGCCTTGCGCTGATCCTCGGGGAGTGACTTGATCTTGGCATATAAGTCGCCGATACCGTTGTCCGGATCGACACCCAGCTTCTTGAGCGTCTCGCCGTGCTTTTCGAACACGTCTTTGTAGAAGACGGTCACAGCATGACCGAAGATCTTTGGATCCGAGATCTTCATCATCGTGGCCTTCATGTGGAGCGAGAACAGGACGCCTTTCTGCTTCGCATCCTCGATCTGTTCTTCGATGAACTTGCGCAACGCCTTGACGCTCATGAAGGTCGCGTCGAGGACTTCACCAGCCTGCAACGCGATTTTTTCCTTCAGCACGGTGACCTTACCGTCTGCGCCGACAAATTCGATCTTCGCCGTGGTGGCCGCCGGGATCGTCACCGACTTTTCGTTCGACCGAAAATCGCCGGCGCTCATGTGCGTCACATGGGTCTTGGAATCGGAACTCCAGGGTCCCATCTTGTGCGGATGTCTGCGGGTATGAGCCTTCACGGAAAGCGGAGCCCTGCGATCGGAGTTCCCTTCCCGCAGCACCGGATTGACCGCGCTGCCTTTTACCTTATCGTACCGAGCCTTGATCTCCCGTTCCTTGTCGTCCTTTGGATTCTCGGGGTAGTCGGGCAGTTTGTAGCCTTGTTTCTGCAATTCCTTGATCGTGGCCACCAACTGCGGAGCCGAGGCGCTGATGTTCGGCAACTTGATGATGTTCGCTTCCGGCGTCTTGGCCAGTTCGCCCAACTCGGCCAATGCATCGGGCTGCTTCTGTTCCGGCGTCAAATAATCCGGAAACACGGCGAGCACGCGGCCGGCGAGCGAGATGTCGCGCAATTCAACGCTCACGCCTGCAGCCTTCGAGAAGGCATTGATGATCGGGAGAAAGGAATAGGTCGCGAGCATGGGAGCTTCATCGGTCTTCGTATAGATAATCTTGTCTGCTTTTGCCATGATTTGTCCCTCTTCTAATCGCTGGTTTAGTTCAGCGCGTTCAACGCCGAACCGGCCTTGAACCAGGTGATTTGCTGTGCCGTCATGCTGTGATTGGATTGAATCTTCACGTCCCCGCTCGGCTTGTGAACAATGACCGTGACCGGCTTGCCGGGCGCCAGGTTCGCGAGATCGACGACGCTCAGGTGGTCGTTCATTTCGATCTTGTCGTAGTCCTTGGCATCGGCGAAGGTCAACGGCAGGATGCCTTGCT
>DASTFK010000329.1:0-2516 GCA_035719945.1 Nitrospira sp. | reverse complement strand
GCGCGATTTTGAGTGAGGAGCGTAGCGTTCTGGGTATCATCTGCTCGGAAAGGGGCCTCGTCTCATTCCTGTCCATCTCATAGCGCAGAATTCCCAACTCAGAACTCAAAACTTGAAGACGGGAGCGTCGTTGCCGAAGCTTTTATTGCGCAGTTCTTCCATGAGGTGAACTGTGATCAAGGTGATTCCGTTCTCTCTCGCGTGCCGTTGGACGCCCTTCTTCACCATGGCGCGCAAGAAATACGGAATGCGGCTCAGGCGGAGCTGGGACTCGTCATCCCATGCGATGTCCGTTTCCTCCGGCGTGTTGAAGGCCACCTGTATTTTCTCGCCGCCCTTCGGGGTGTACAGACACCACTGATCTTCATCAAGCCAATCACCGTGATCGACATAGGGGCGGGCGCGGCAGCCGCCGCAGATGTCGGTGTATTCGCAATCGCCGCACTTGCCTTTGAGGTGGGGATAGCGGAAGGAATCGAAAATGTTAGACCGTTCCCACAGATCCACGAAACTGGTGTCGCGCACATTCCCGGCAGAAAGCGGCATATAGGGACAGGGCGTGAGCTCTCCGTTGGGGGTGACGCGGGCATAATTGGTTCCGGCCAGACATCCACCGCCCATATATCCCGTGGCTTTGGTAATGGGAGAATTCGGATCCTTCTCGTAGGCCAGCCGCTTGAAATGGGGGGCGCATCGGGCCCGCACGAGCATGTCCTTATACTGGTCCTGGCAATCGATCAGGTAGCCGAGTACTTCCTCGTATTGCTGCGGGGTAATGTCCGTCAGTTCCTCCCCGCGGCCGGTACAGACCATGAAAAATACGTTCAGGACACGGGCGCCAAGTCCATGGGCCCAATCGATCACTGCCGGCAATTCCTGATAGTTCATCGGCTGGGCGCTAAAGTGCACCTGAAACTGCAGGCCGTTGCGCTTGCAGGCCTCGATGCCGGACACCGCGCCGGCCCAGGCTCCGGGAAGACCACGGAAGGTGTCATGTTTGTGCTGATCCAGTGAATCGATGCTGATGCCGACGCCCATGACTCCGATCTCCACCAGCGTCCGCGCCATCCGGTCATTGATCAACATGCCGTTGGTGCCGAATACGACCATGAACCCCAGCTTCACTGCGTGCCTGGCAATATCAAGGATATCCGGTCGGACAAGCGGCTCACCGCCGGTGATGACCAGCAGGCAGCCTTTGTTGACCTCGGCAATTTGATCGATCAAGCGGAAACACTCGCCCGTCGAGAGTTCATCCGAGCCGCCGCCGGCCTTCGTCGTCGCATCGAGATAGCAATGATGACACTTGAGGTTGCAGCGTTTTGTCAGATTTAGCGCGATCAGATAGGGCTTGAAGTCGTCGACCGTCCGTCCATCGTGCGGGCTGTCCGGGCGAGCGGGTGTGGCGGGAGTGAAGAATTGTGTGATCTGCTCTTGAATCGATCCGAGTTTGTCTCCAAACGAGGGCAGATTGATGATCGGCAGTGATTTACCCATGGCGATAGTTCTGAGTGCTAGGTTTGAGAATAGTGTTGAGTGCTGCACGCTGAGGGATGAGTGCTAAGTTCGTGAATAAGCAATAGTATGGGGGCGACAAACTCAGAATTTGCAGCGTACCACATTAAACTCTGTGACACTGGGCGCTCACCGACTCGCGCCCGTCCACAAACGTGACGCTCTTTATTCATCGCGTCGTGGACCTCAGCACTGTGTTAGGCATTTCCCTTGCGCGTCAGGTTGGCGATCATATCCTTGAGATTGCCGGTTTTCATCGCCTCGGCCATGTATCCCTTGGCCTGTTCGATCCCTTCGTTGGCCACTTCCTGGGTGATGACGGTCGTGCCGATTTTCTCCGCGTGCTTTTCGATGAGGGCTCTCGTGCACTCGCGCATGAAGCCTTCCGGCGCGCGGTCCAACCTGATCTGGGCATCCGCAGTCCACGTGTAGGGCGAGGTCGGGGCCTGATCCTGGTGGGCGGCGTGGGTGCCATTGCCGTTCGATTCCTTGGAGCCGCCGTCGTTCGTTGTTGCGGGAGGGTCGGCTGTTTCAGGTCCAGTCCCCGTTCCTTTGTTGGCGAAGATCGGCGTGTAGTCCTCGGACGCCGCTTCTTGAATCATCGGCGAGGCATATTCCAGCGTAATGGTCGTCATGCCGAGCTTGCGCGCGGTTTTTTCGATTTTCGCCTTTGCGCGGCGGCGCTGGAACCCGGCAGGGACGGCGCGAATTGCTTCTTTCGCATCCTTCGTCCACTGCATCGGCACATCATCATAGGCGAGGTCGGTTTCCAGGGCGCCTTCAGTCTTGGCCGCTGCATCAAAAATGCTCTTATCGACTTGCTTGAACCGGTTGCCCTCAGCATGACACACGGGACACTTGACGGGAGTATCGCCCTTGCCGATGTAGCCGCAGCCGTCGCACACAAAATAATTCTGGTTCATCCGATCGAGATAGGCCTGCGTCGCCTCGCTGGTAGCCGGCTTCTCCTCGACGATTTGCGTCATCATGCCGCTCAGGCT
>DASTFK010000328.1:0-4806 GCA_035719945.1 Nitrospira sp. | reverse complement strand
ATTTCTTACAAGATTGCAGTTGGTTCAGATGAACCAAGACGAGGTCTTCAGAAGCAGAATGGAGGCAACATGAATGAAAATTTCATCGCAAAAGCGTCGATTGCCATCAATGCCTCTCGCCAGGCCGTTTGGCAGGCGCTCATGAGCCCAGACGCGATCAAAGAATATATGTTCGGTGCCCGCGTCGAGTCAGACTGGCGTGAAGGCAGCCCGATTTCGTGGAAAGGAGAATGGCAGGGCAAATCCTATGAAGACAAAGGCACCATTCTGCAAGTAAGACCAGAACGCAGGCTTCAGTACAGTCATTACAGCCCTCTCTCGGGTCTTCCCGACGCGCCCGAACATTACCATACGGTCACCATCGAGCTGGCAGGGAACGGAACAGAGACCGAGGTCATGCTCGCTCAAGATCACAACGCGACGGAGGCTGCACGGATGCATTCAGAGAAGAACTGGAAGATGATGCTGGATGGGTTGAAGAAATTCGTCGAGAAGTGAATCGCGGGCGAACGGGGCGCCGGAATGAGTCCGGCGCCCACCTGATCGATGGTTACTTTTCTGGACGGTCCATCGCGCTTTGCGACTGGCTTTGGTTACCACCCTGACCGCCTGAACGTTCCGTCGTGTTCTGGGTCTGCCCAGTGCCTTGCTCTCCGACTCCTGATGGCAGTGGCGATCCACTCTGCGCAGTTCCGCTCTGTCCCAGGCCCGACCGTTCCATTGTACTCTGGGTCTGCCCAGTGCCTTTCTCTCCGATGCCGGCCGGCTCAGAAGTCATACCCTTCTGTCCGGCTGCACCGGACCGCTCCAGGGTACCCTGTGTTTGCCCGGTCCCTCGTTCACCGATTCCGGCAGGCTCGGAACCCAGGCCTTGAGACGTCATCCCGCTTGTGCCAGAACCAGCGGACCCCGTTCCGGCCGAACCTCCTCCGGAGCCCGATTCAGCCAACGCAGTGCCCGTCGCAAACAGGCTCGCGGCAGCGATCACGAATGCACCGAACGTCGCAGTTTTCATGGCCAGCCCTCCCCTTGGGTTGTGATAGATACAGACACCACCACCTCTTAAAATCATAAGGGGCTGGTTGGATGGCCACACACTAGGGAAACGCCTAAGTCCAGCGGTCCGTTCCTCCCAATGCATGACGAGCGCGTCAGTGCTCCAGACTCCACATCATTTCATGATTTCATCGCATGCGTGCCGTGGGTCACAGCGCTGCCTGCGCGCAACGCCGCAGCAGCCAGGACGGTTTCAGCGATCTCCGCATCAGAGGCATCGAGCTTTCTCGCACGCTCCACATGAAGCTCGATGCAATAGGGACATTGGGTGGTCATGGCCACGGCCACGGCGATGAGCTCCTTATACTTCTTCGGAATGGCTCCGTCGCTCCATGCCGCCTTGTCGAAGACCAGAAACGCCTTCATCGCCTCCGGTGCGTGGGCTTCCAGCAGCTTGAACTTCTCGAGATTTTTCATGTCGTACATGACGGCCTCCCTTTTTGTGAAGAACGTTTACCGTTTACTCTGCATCGCGTTGCATTTCGCAACATCTATGCTCGAACGCCGATAACTTCTAGATATTCCGCATACACGGTGGTGCTGTCGATGCCTGCGCGGTTGTGCGCTGCCCAGAGCGCTTCGAGTTCCCCGCGAAGTGTGTTCCGCCCATCGGCGTCAAGGGCCGCAAACGCTTGGTGAATAGGTCCATAGTAGAGCCGAAAGAGTTCCACCACGGCGGCCGGCGGAAAAGAATACGAGAAAGTATAGTGACGCCTGACCAGGCGGAGATCCGACAGCCCCTGCCCCAACCGTTCACGCACCGTGGCTTCATCGCCCCACAAGACCGGCGAGGGCATGCCGGATGGCGCGATGAACTTCGACACGGCTTTGAACAACTGTCCGACGAAGCCCTGCGGCGTCCAATTCGCCATCGCAATGATTCCACCGGGCTTGCAGACGCGCAGCAGTTCCGCTGCGACGAGATCCGGTCGCGGCGCGAACATGGCGCCGATCAGGCTCGTCACCACATCGAACTGCGCATCGGCGAACGGAAGAGCCTCGGCATCGGCTTCCTCGAATCGAACCTGGAGCCCCGCCGCTCTTGAGCGGGCACGTGCCCGCTCAACCAAGTTGGTGGCGATGTCCACGCCTGTCACTTCTAGCCCATCCTTCGCAGCCATCAAAGCCAGCTGTCCGGAGCCGCACCCGACATCGAGGAACGTGCCACCTGGCGAGACGGGCAACCGCTCATAGAACTCCCGCGCGCTGTCCTCCAAATACCGTGAGAAAATATCGTAGTCGCCGGCCATCCAGATCATTTTGAGACGCGCCTTCAACCGCTCCACGTCCGTTGTGATTGCACTGGTCGTCATGGTCTCCCTCCTTTGTGAATGTCCCGTGAACTGCATGTGGGCGACTATAAGGCCATTCTGTTCGGAGCGGCTTAGCCGGGAGTCTGGTTCTCTTGACGCAGGCGTGGTACGCTCCCCCGTCACTTGATTGGCCGTCCGGCTTTGTTTGCCGACCGGTGGGGCGTAGGGGCGTTCCAGGCGTTCCAATGGATGTCTTGTCCGAAGTGCTTGAGACCGTCAGACTCGACGGCGCGATGTTCTACAACGCGGAGTTTTCCGCACCCTGGTGCTTCCGCTCTCCCCGCTCGAGCATGCTGTCTCCCTATCTCTCCGGTGGACAGCGCCACGTCATCATCTTTCACTTGCTGACTGAAGGCCGCGGGTATGCGCATGTTGAGGGCGACGGCCGGCCAGTTGCGCTCGATGCCGGCGACATTGTCATCTTCCCGCACGGCGACCCACACATTCTGGGGAACGGCCCACCTGTTACCCCGGTGGACAACGCACGTGAATTGGAACGTCTGCTCTCGCTCGGGTTGAAACTCTCGCGCATGGGCGGAGGCGGTGAGCTCACCAAATTCATCTGCGGCTACATGACTTGCGAACCGCAGCTCAGCAGCGTGTTTCTTGGCGGGCTACCGCCGCTAATGAAGGTGAACATCCGCAATGGCCCGTCGGGGCAATGGCTGGAGCATTCGCTTCGCTATTCGGTGGACAATGCGGATCCGTCGAGCCCCGGTGCAGAAGCCGTCCTGGCCAAACTCTCCGAAGTGCTGTTCGTGGAAACCCTCCGGCGATATATCGAACTCCTGCCGCCGGAACAAACCGGCTGGCTGGCTGGCGTACGAGATCCCGAGATCGGGAAAGCCCTGGCGCTCCTCCATCAGAAACCAGCCCATCCTTGGACCATCGCATCACTTGGCAGCGAGATCGGCGTCTCACGTTCGGTTCTTGCCGAACGATTCCGGCGGTATCTGTCCGAGAGTCCCATGGCCTATCTTGCACAATGGCGTCTGCGGCTGGGCGCGCAGCTGCTCAAATCCACGAGCCGCAGCGTGGCGGAAATTGCCGCCGAGGTCGGCTACGAATCAGAACCCTCCTTCAATCGCGCCTTCAAACGGCAGTTTGGCCTCCCACCGGCCCGCTTCCGTAGCCAGTTACGGGCGGCGCGCCACGCCTCCCCGGTCCAGGCATCATCCAAGAGCCGACTCGCCGTCAAGAGTCGCTGAACGTCTGCGAACGCTTCGATCACTGCTGCCTTCCTTGACAGCGTAGGAGACCGTCCGTATGCTCCATCTCACCTGTTCCGTCTCCATGGCTCGTTGCCTGGCGGGAGGGACGATCATGCCGTCCGGTCGACGTCCGCATTTGTGGCACCCCGGTTCGCCTCTTCTCCTCATTGGCCTCCTTCTCATCGTAATCTGCTCCGCACCATCCGCGTTTTCGGCTGAACCATTTGTGACAGTCGCCACCTACGACGGCGTCATCAATCCGGTCGCCGCCGAGTACCTGCACGATGCCTTGGCATCCGCCGAAGCGGATAAGGCGCAGGCATTAGTGATCGCTCTCAACACACCGGGTGGCTTAGACAGCTCGATGCGGCTGATCATCAAGGACATCACGGCGTCGACCATTCCGGTGGTCGTGTATGTATGGCCGTCCAGCGGGCGGGCCGCCTCCGCAGGCGTCTTCATCACGATGGCCGCTCACGTGGCGGCGATGGCTCCCGGCACGAACATCGGCGCCGCCCATCCGGTCAACATGGGCGGTGGCGAGATGGACAAGACCATGAAGGAGAAAGTCGAAAACGATTCCGTGGCCTACATCAAATCCATTGCGCAGCAACACGGGCGGAACGCTGCCTGGGCAGAGGACGCGGTGCGCAAGAGCGTTTCGATCACGGAGCGCGAGGCGCTGAAGCTGAACGTCATCGATGTGGTCGCGGAAGATGTTCAGGCGCTGCTGAAGCAATTGGACGGGCGCAAAATTCACTTTCCCTCAGGCCCCACGGTGTTGAAGACCGCCGGGGCAGGCCTGCGGGAATTCCCCATGGGAGTTCGCCTGGAGTGGCTGAAGGCCATCAGCGATCCGAACATCGCCTATTTGCTGATGACGATTGGGACCATCGGCATTATCGCGGAGCTCTATAGTCCGGGAGCGATCCTCCCGGGCATCGTCGGCGCGATCAGCCTGATTCTCGCGTTCTATGCCTTCCAGTCCTTGCCGGTAAATTACGCCGGCATGCTGCTCTTTTTGTTGGGGATTGTGTTTTTCGTGCTGGAAGCCAGCGTGACGAGCTACGGCTTGCTGGCCATCGGAGGCGTGATTTCGATGCTCATCGGTTCGGTGATGCTGATTAAAAGCGATGCTGAGTTTTTCCAGATCTCCTGGGTGGTGATTCTACCGGTCGTCACGCTTGCCTCCGCATTCACGCTCCTGGTGATCGGCACAGGCATTA
>DASTFK010000327.1:0-16049 GCA_035719945.1 Nitrospira sp. | reverse complement strand
GTGATCCGGTACGAAGGGCCGTCCGGCGGTCCGGGCATGCGGGAGATGTTGGGCGTGACCGCCGCAATCGTGGGAGCAGGATTGGGCGACTCAGTCGCGCTGCTGACCGACGGTCGGTTCTCGGGGGCCACGCACGGCCTCATGGCCGGCCATGTCGCCCCTGAAGCCGTCAGAGGCGGGCCAATCGGCGCCGTCAAAAACGGCGATATCATCGTGTTCGACATCGCCAAACGCCAATTGAACGTGGAACTATCCGCCAAAGACATCAAGGCGCGGCTCAAGAAGGTAAAATTACCGGCGCCCCGCTACACCTCCGGCGTGATGGCGAAGTACGCCCGGCATGTGTCCTCGGCCTCCGAAGGCGCAGTCACCAGCTAACGAGGAGTTGACGCATCTGCGGGAGCCGGCTTTTCGAGCCAGACCGTCAGCACCGCGGTCACGGCATCATCGTGACTATACTTGTGCAGGTAGGGAAGAGCCGGCAGAGCGCGGTCGATTTCGTGGCTGACCGAACTGGCTTCGGCGGTGAGCACAAACCCCGCCTCTGCGAACAACCGCTTCCAGTCCGATTTTCTCAGGCGGTTGACGTAAGTACTGCGGTTCCACTTCATGAGCGTCCACAGCCATTCGGGGTAGCGAAGACAATCAAACAACTTTAACGGCAAGGGCGGCTGGCGTCTGTAAAAGGAATGGTCTCCCAGATCGACATGAGCGACCATCCAGCCTCCCGGACGCAACAGGCGGAAGCACTCCGCGACCGTGACTTTCGGATAGCGGAGATGCTCGAAAGCCGTGTGAGACCAAATGCAGTCGAACTGCCCGGAGGCAAACGGCAACCGTTTGCCATCGTATAACCTGTAGTCGATGTGTTTCCGTGCCGCGTCATCGACTGTCACATACTCAGCCACGTCCACAGCCGTGCAACTCTTGGCGCCCGACCTCAGCGCCTCCTCCAACACTTCCAGTGTATGTCCCGGTCCAATCTCTAGGATGTCCTTTCCCGCGATCGGCTGGAAGCGGCAATACAATTCAAAAACCTGACGGGCCATCACAGGATCGGCGTTCAGGCCGGTACAGTGGTACCCGCCCGCCAGCCTGGCAATGGGTGGGATGCCCATCACAAGATTTTGAAGGATTTCGAGCGGCACGAACATCGCACGAGTGATGGTCAATAATACGTGATGGTTCGTTCGCGGGTAACCGCGGTTTCAGTCAGCGTGACCGACCCGTTTTTCAGCGACCACCGCTGAGTCGTTTCCTTGATCCAGTTACCCGCCGGATCGAACTCGTAGGTCACGACTGATTTCCGAAGATGCGCCTGGCGGAAATACTCGCTCGATTGTTCGATGCGATGGCCTGCCTGATCGTATCCGTATTGATCCCGTCGCATCGGGTCGCCGTCGCTTCCGTAAAAGCGGCTTTCCTTGAGCCGATCGAGGGGATCGTACCGATGCGTCGCTTCTAACACGAGCCGTCTTCGAAAATAACGGGCCTGGTAGACGAGATTGCCGCGAGCATCAAAGAGAATCTTTTCCGTCACCCCTTGGGCGGTCACCATGATTTCTTCTGAGAGCAAGCCCCTGCGGTCGTAGAACGAGAACTCGGCTTGAGCGAATCGCCCCTGTTCGGTCACGGCCACTTGGGCCGAGGGCCGCCCCTGATCATCGATTCCGTACCGAAACAACTTCCGGGACGCGACGCTGCCGTCCGGCTCGAAGGTCTCTTCTTCGGTAAGCCGCCCATTCTCGTCATACATATAGACATACCGGACTGCACCGGCAGCCTGACCAGCCGGAAGCAGCTCGAGCGACGTCAGATGCCCCTCGCGGTCAAACTCCTGCGTCGTGGTCAGTTGCGGATACTTGATCACGACCGTGCGGACGGCTCCGTGCAGATCGAGACGGTCGAGATCGCTTTTTGCTTCGCTCCAGGGAGAATGAACGAGAAGGAGGGACCAACCGACAAGGATCACAACGGAAGGAAGCCGACGGTACCGCCAGATCCTCATGCCGTTCATGCTGGGTGCACTGAACTATCGTCCCTTCATTCGTCCGCGCATTTCGGACATCATCCCTTCCAGGTCCGCTTCAGCCTTGGCCCGGTCGCTGATGAGGATGTCGAGATCGTAGGGGCGGGCGGGTGGCGACTCGATCGGCTTCGCCGGCGCCGCTGCAGGCGCTTTGGCCGCTTGCGGAGGTTTGGCCTCCGGCTGCGGGGACGGTTTAGGGGGAAGATCCGAGGCGGCATTCGTCGGTGGGGACGACACGGCGGACGTGGCCGCTGTTTGTGAACGGGTCAGGCCCTGGGCCCTAAGCCATTGCGCTGCGACGCTCGATTTGAGAGAGAAACTGATACTCGTGATGGGAAGGCCGTCCGGCGCCACACGGGCAATGGCGGTGTTGACCGCGATCAAGTGTCCATCGCTGTCCAGGAGGGGGCCGCCGGAGTTGCCGCGGTTGAGTCCCGTTTCAGTCTGAAAGACATTCTTGCCCTTCACGCCGTTAAAATTATCCACCTCGGCGCTGATCACACCCGTCGTCAGCGTCCACAATCCTCCCTGCTCCGGATGACCGATGGCGACGACACGATCGCCGATGCGGCCCTGCGTGGCCTCGCTGAAGGAGACGACAGGCAATGGCGCCGGCGGAGACTCCACCTTGAGCAAAGCGAGATCCAACGGCGATGAGTACGCCATCACCCTCGCACGGAGCATTCGGGAGAGATCGGTTCTGCTGTCCCCCGTGACGCGCGGCGGCTTCAAAAACACGGACAACCGTGGGTAGGGCTTGCCGGTCCGCTCCTCGATCACGACGTGGGCGTTGGTCAAGACCAATCCGTCGGCTTGGATGATCGAGCCGGTCCCGCCGCTGCCGCTCTTGCCGCTGTCGGAATGGCCCATGACCATGACAACGGCGGGTGACGCCTGCTCATAGATGTCGCGGGGCGAGAGTTCTTTCGCATGAAGGCTGTGGCTCCACAGGAACGGCGCTGCGCACGCGACCAGCTGGATCCATCCCATGCACACCCTCATGCACACCTCCGTCCAGCGGCAGCAAGACACCCGACCGCCGGCATTTTTCTGGAGACGCCTGAAACTCGACGCGCGGCAACCCGACCCCACAAGGGACTAGGTCCGTCGATAGAACTCACCGATCATCTGAACGACATAGGCCTGCTGCTCTTCCGTCAGTTCAGCATAGATGGGCAACGACAGCACTTCTTCCGCCGCTCGTTCCGAGACGGGAAACGACCCTTTGTGGCACCCGAGATCGTGATAGCAATTCTGCAGATGCATGGGCAGTGGATAGTAGACTTCGGAGCCGACACCCCTCTCCTTCAGAAAATTCCGGAGCTCATCCCGTTGCCGCACCCTGACCGTGTATTGGTTGTACACGTGAAAATTTCCCGGCTTGGTGACGGGCAGCAACACCCGATCAAGCAACTGGGCCTGGGTGAACAGCCGTTCGTAGCGTTCCGCGTTGCGTCGACGGCCTTCCGTCCACTGGTCGAGGTACTTCAGCTTTACATGGAGCACGGCCGCCTGCAGGGCGTCCAGCCGGCTGTTGATTCCGACTGCCTCGTGCAGATACCGGACGCGGCTTCCATGGACGCGCAACATCGCCAGGGCATCGGCCAGCCCGTTGTCGTCGGTCGTCATCAACCCGCCGTCGCCGAATCCTCCCAGATTCTTTGTGGGGAAAAAGCTGAAGCACCCGACATCGGCCAGGACACCGGCACGCCGGCCCTCTTGCGCCGCCCCGATCGCCTGGCACGCATCTTCGATGACACGGATGCCTCGAGGCTTGGCGATGCCGTTGATGGCCGTCATGTCGGCACATTGGCCGAACAGATGCACGGGAATGATGGCCTTGGTACGCGGCGTCATGGCGCGTTCGATCTGATGAGAATCGATGTTGAACGAGTCCGATTCGATGTCGATGAAGACCGGCCTGGCGCCGAGACGTGAGATGGCTCCGGCTGTCGCGAAGAAGGTGAACGGCACCGTGATGACTTCATCGCCCGCCTTGACCCCTGACGCCATCAACGCCAAGAGCAGCGCATCGCTGCCGGAGGCACAGCCGATCGCATGGCGGCTGCCGACGTACTGCGCGGTCGCCTTCTCGAACTCGGCAACCCTCGGTCCGAGGACAAAGCCTTGCTCGTCGCAGACCGCTTCCATCGCGGCAAGGATTTCCGACTTCATTCCGCGGTACTGGGCTTTGAGATCCAATAATGGAACGTTCACGACGGCTCCCATGGTTAGGATGACGCAGGGCTCCAGGAACGAGATATGAGCTTGTTGCGTTGCTGTGACAGGAGCCTATCATACAGGGATTGATACTGTTTGACCATTTCTTCGATATGAAACTCGACGGGCAACCGGTTTTTGTCACCGGCGGCGGGCGAAGCCGCTCCTCCGCCGGCCGACAGCAGGGCTTCGACGCCTGCCGCAAGACCGGCAAGATCTCCTGCCTCGCACAACCGCACTCGGTCGCGCTGCACGACCGCTTCCTCAACACCGCCTACTCGTGTTGCGACGATCGGCAATCCCGCCGACGCCGCTTCGAGCATCACCCTCGGAAGTCCCTCCCAGTGCGACGTCAACAGCAACAGATCGAAGGAGCCCATGGCTCGAGGAACATCGCGCCGCCAGCCGGCCAAGCTCACCTTATCTTGTAGGCGTTTTTCATGGATGAGGGCTTCAATACGCGGGCGCAGGGCTCCGTCCCCGATGAGGACAAACCTGGCGCCCGGCAGCCGGACGCACACGCGCTCGGCCACCGCGATCATGTCTTCGGGCGCCTTTTGAGGCTTGAGGCAGGCCACGGTTCCGATCAGAAACTCGCCCGAGCCGATGCCAAACTCCTTCCGAAGGCGCTGCCGATCCGCCGGAGAGAGCGGCTGCCGAAACGGGCTCGGATCGATGCCGGGCCTGATGACCGACACATTCGTCGTGAACAATCCCCATTGCCGTCCTTTGCGGGCATCAATTTCGGCGACCGTCACCCAGTAGGTGGTGATCCACCCGGTGATCCGTTCAACCAGAATGAAGAGACGCTGGACGAAGCCGGGTTGTGCCGGCGTGATCCCAAAGCCATGCACCGTGTGCAGGATCAATGGGACTCCGGCGCACCAGGCCGCCCAGCGGCCGAGGATGCCCGCTTTCGAACTGTGGGTATGCACGATCGCCGGCTTCACGCGGCGCAGCAATGCCACCAAGTGCACAAACGCCAGCAGGTCGCTGATGGCGTGGATGCGCCGGCCGAGCGAGGGAACGATGAAGGTCTGGACGCCCGGCAGCCGGCGGGCCTCTTCAGTCAGCATCCCGCCGGGACCGGCCACCAGGACGGAACGAAACCTCGCGCGATCCAGATGCGACACGGCATAGAGCGCGACTTCCTGTGCCCCGCCCAGTTCCAGCTTGGTGATGATATGACAGATGGTATTCACGCGACGCCTAAGCGGACTGGGGCTGTGCCCCCTGCACGTTGAGCCGTTCAGCCAGCCGTTTACCCTGACTGATCGCATCCTCCATAGAGGTATGCTCCCACGCGCCGTAGCGGCCGATCGAGTAGATGCCCCGCCGCTCCAACTCAGCCAGGATTGCCGGAACCGCACGTGCCCGATGCCGGTCGAAGTAGACATAGGCGTAATGCAAATCCTTGACGTCGGCGACGACGATGTCATCGTCCGGCGTGAGGATGCCGGCCCGCTCCATCCCACTCCGCGCGCGTGCTACGAGCTGTTCTGTCGTGTGATGTTCGGTCGGCCGATGCGACATTTCCACGTACATTGAACTGCAGCCCGGCCGTCCGAGGGTAGGGGAAAAATTCATGGGAAACCCGATCCGATAGAACGGATACTCGGACTCCGGAAAGTAGAGCCAGTGCTTGTCAGAAACCTGTTCGCGCGCGATCCCCAGATTGAGGTTGTAGACGGACACCCAGCGCAGCCCTTCCGCCGCCTCTTTCAAATGCGCCGGCATGTCGACGCAGCGTCGTAGAAGTTCCGGAACAGGAATCGTCGAGACCATTGACTCATAATGTTCGTTGCAGCTCTCACCATTGCGAAGGTTCCGAAAGAGTGCCCGGCGGCGCTTCGTATCGACTTCGACGAGTTCCATGCCGTTGTGCACCGAGGCGATGCCCGGAAGGAAGGACTCGGGAAGCACGCGAATGCCGTCACTGGCCGGGTACTGAAACGACGGGTTGTAGCCGAAGGCCTTATCTTTGATGCCCAAGGCGCCGTTGACGACGTCCTTCAGTTCCGGTTTCGGCACGAGCCATGAAACCCAGTCGGAGGTCAGTTCCTCCAACGACACCTGCCAGAGTTTTTCGTTGAACGGCACCATGAAGTGCTTGGCCATGCCTTCGCCGAGATTGTCCAGAATCCATTGCTTGAAGGACCGGTCTTTCGAAGCCGCCGCCGGCGCCGTGAGTGTGGCAATAAATCCCAAGAGGCATTCGCGCACCACTTCTGGCGGCAGGCCATGCGTGTTCACCTGGAACGGATATTCGGTATAGGTCCGGTGCGAATAGATGAACGACTTGCGGCGGTGCGTTTGGAGCTTTCCGGCCAGCAACCGCTCGACCAGCGATTTGATGTCCGGTTGGCGGAAGTGCAGCAGATGACCGGTGTAGTCGAAGGTGAATCCATCCTTGCGGTAGGAACGGCAAAGCCCTCCCACCTCCGCTTCACGTTCATAGAGCCGATACGAAGTTCCTGACAGATGGTAGGCGGTGCTGAGTCCGGCGAGGCCGGCGCCGACGATGACGATCATGCTGCGGAGGATCCTTCCTGCGCTGGCGATGTGACGACCGACGGGCGCGGCCTTCGGACATCGATTTTGTTCAGCGCAACGGTGGAGGCCAGCAGCACCGCCACTGTGCCGAGACATAGGATCCAAGCTGTTTCCTGTCCGACCATCATCAGCAGCAGGCCGATGGCGGCGACAAGGGCCGTCGCGGAATAGCTCACGAACACGATCCCGGGTACCGTCATGCCCCAATGCCGCAAGCGGATCGCGATGTGATCGGGGCTGCCCCAAAAGATGGGAAGACCTCGTTGATAGCGGATCCACATGACGAACAGCGTGTCGAAAATCGGAATGCCGAGGATGAACACCGGCGTCAACACCGAGAGCGGATGGTCGCTCGGATATTTGCCGATCATGGCCATTGCGCCCAGCAACAGCCCGATGAACATTGCGCCCGTGTCGCCCATGTAGATCCGCGCAGGGTGCCAGTTGTACTTGAGAAATCCCACCAAACTGCCGATCAGCGCAGCGAGCATGAACACGATCGTTTGATCGCCTTGGAGCCAGGCCGCGATAAACAGCCCTCCGGCGCTGACCGCCCCGACACCCGCCGAGAGCCCGTCCATGATATCCAAGAGATTGAACGCATTGATCAGCCCGATCATCCAGAGCACCGTCAACACCAGGTCCACCCACTCGGGCAGCGCCGCGATCTCAATTCTGATGCCGCTCTTGATCAAGACAAACACGGCGAGCAACTGTCCGGCCAGCTTGGTCCATGGCGTCAGCACGCCAAAATCATCGATGAGTCCGAGCATGACGACGATGGTTCCTCCGAGGATGATGCCGAGAACGTCGTGGCGGAACTCGAAGGTGAACGCGAGGCTCATCAGGAAGGCCAGATAGATGGCCAGGCCTCCAAAATAGGGCACCGGCTCCTGTTGGTGTTTAAGCCGCCCGTCCGGCGCATCCACGATGCCGTATTTCAGCGCCGCCTGCCTGGCAATAGGAACGCCGTACAAGGCAAGTGCGAACGACAAGATGAATGTCAGCAGCAGGAGAGACATCGTTGTGCCTTCGTGACTTCCCTATCCGATTTAGGCATGACCTAAACAGGCTTCGTACACCTGCTCATGCCGCCGAACGACGGTGGACATTTGAAATGCAGCGAGCACGCGTGCCCGCCCCCGAATCCCCATCTGCCTGGCTCGCTCTGGATCGCGCAGCAGAGATCCAATCGCGTCGGCGAGCGCCGCGGCGTTTCCCGCTTCCACGAGCAGTCCGGTCTCGCCCGGCACGACGAATTCCGGGATGCCGCCGACCGCCGTGGCCACCACCGGTTTTCCAGCGGCCATGGCTTCGAGAATGGCGATGCCGAACCCTTCATACAGCGACGGCAGCACGAAAAGATCCAACAGCGGGAGGATTCTTGGAATGTCTCTCCTCGCGCCGGCGAATACCGTGCAGTCGGAAAGACCCAACTGCCGGCTCAGCGCCTCGAGCGACTCGCGCGCCGGCCCCTCGCCCACAATCAGGAGCTGGCAGCATGGCTCGTTGCCGCCCATGTTCAACGCCGCCATCGCCCGCAACAGCACGCGTAAGCCCTTTTTCGGTTCGGCGAGCCGGCACACCGTCCCGATGATCGCCCCCCCGTCCCGCAGGCGCAGCTCTTTCTTGCTCGCAACATCGCCCACCGCAAACTGACCGGCATCGACGCCGAAGGGTATGATCGTCTGCCGAGTGGCCGGTGCGCCGAGACAGTTCGAGACCGAGCGTCGCACCGCTTCCGAGCAACAGACCACCGCATGGGACCATTGGAACGTGAAACGGTCGATCATTCGCACCAGGCGCCCTTCACTCACGATCTCGTCATGATAGGAGCACACCACCCGGACCGCATTGGACAGACGCCCCAGGAGGCGGGCCGCCAGATTGGCCCAAAACAGAAACGACTGAATCACGTCCGGCCGCTCTTCCTGCATGAGTTTCCACAAGCGAAACAGGACCCGAAGGTCAAATTTTCCGGCTCCGTTCAGGCAGACCACCCGTATGCCCCGCCGGCGAAGCTCCTCCACCAAGCATCCGCCCCTCTTCAGGGAACAGACCGTCACATCGAACTTCGAGCGGTCGATGCCCGACGCCAGCTCGAGCACATGCGTTTCGGTTCCTCCGACTCCCAGCCCCACTGCCAACAGCATGACCTTAGTTCGCATGGTGAAGCGCACCGGCGGACGGCGCACGCAGGAGGATCGAGTCGTACCAGTCCAAATAGGCGCGCACTTGTTGGTGAATATCGAAGCGGTCCTTCACCATTTGCTGTGCTTCGCCTGCCATCAACAGGCGAATGCCTTCTCGCTCGAGTAGCCGGACGACTCGTTGGGCCATGCCTTCGGCGTCGCCGCCAGGGACGAGGAACCCCGTTCGCCCGTCGTCAATTTGTTCGGGAATCCCGTCAATTGCCGTTGCCACGACCGGCAAGCCACAGGCGAGCGCCTCCAGGATCGTATTGGGAAACGTGTCGGACTTCGCCGCATGAACGTAGACGTCCGCTGCCTGATAATATCGGGCCATGGTGTGCTGGTCCCGCTGATAGCCCGCAAAGCGGATCTCTCCATTGTCGAATGAAATGGGCTCTCCCTTCTCTCCGACGACAATCAAGATGACTTTGCCGCGTCGGTAGCCCGCAGCTGTTCGAATGGCACACTGTTCGACAGTTCGATAGTCCTTGAAGACGTTGCTCCGGGCAGCATTGGCGACAAAGAGCAGGATGGCGTCCTTCTGAGGTAGACCCAACGACTCCCTCGCCTGCTGTTTTGGGCCTGTCGAGAAGACGCGGGAGTCCACGCCGTTCGGTATGACGCGGCCCTCGACCATGGCGGGAGCCAACATGGACTGTTCAACCTGACGTAATAACCAACGGGAGGGCGTCGCAATATGGAAGCGACCCTTCGCATATATTTCCCGCTTACGCTTCCAATTGAAGGCCGTGGCATCACGGGAGATCGCGGGATAGATCGATAGGTCTGGGCAGTGTCCACAACCGGTTTTCCACCGCTCGCAGCCGAGGGTGTACGCGCAGTGGCCGGCCAGCATCCACGTATCATGCAAGGTCATGACGGTGGGGACTTGCCGGCTCAGCCAAGGCAAGGCTCTCAAGTCGAAGTATCCGCCGCGGGATAACCAGGCCCCGTGAAGATTATGGCAATGAAGAATGTCCGGACGTTCGGGGAAGAGTTCGAGCAGTCTCCACGTTTCCGGGAAATCGAAGTTCTCCCTACCTAAACGAGTCTGCCACCAGTTGTGGGGATGGGCGACATACGCGTTGAGCCACCGGCGTATGCGCCACACGCCCCGGACGCGTCCTTCGTAGGGGGATAACCACTGGCTGAGATGAGCCAGCGATGTTCCAGAAGTCCGATCCGAGGTCGCTCGCGATAAAGGGATGACTTGAGGATCGTTGCTGGACTTCTCTCCGACGACGATAGCTGATCGATGGCCTCGGCGCCGATACTGCTCGAAGAGTTGCCAGGCGACAGCTTCAGCGCCGCCTGCCTTGTCATACGTACTAACCTGGAGAATCCTCATTCGGCTAGATTAGCAGCTAGATGACAAAGCCGGAAATTATTCTCCATTCTGTACCGTCCCACACCATCACCTTTGTCGGAAAGGTGAGCCCGGAACGATGACCGATTGCCCGCATTACCCGTGGCAGAGATGCCAGTGACAGATGCCGCCCCACCTTCCACAACGCTCCTCGCAGGAGGGCTTCCGGCCCCCGACAGGGCCGGCCGCCGTACTGTAGGAGGACTCGTTCTGCCTCTTCCATGTATTCGGCGGCTTGGAGCACCGACTTCTGGTTCCCGTATGCACGGAATCCGCCCAATGGAGCCAAGACTCCGCAGAGGTCCGCATGCCGGTAAAATCTGGCCCATAACTCAAAATCCGCCGCCAGCCGGAGCGAGGTATCCAATCGTCCTCCGGCTCGTTCCCACAAGGACCGTCGCCAAAATGTCGACTCCTGCTGGATGAAGCGTCTGCCGAACGACCCCTCCGTCGGCAGATTGCCTCCCTTGAAAAAGGAGGCCCGATTGAATCCTCCACTGAAATTGATGGAGCTGGCTTGCCCCTGCGCGTTCCAGCTCAGCGGCTGGATGGTGCTGATCCACTCGATCTCCGGGAACCGTGTGAAAATCTCGCGCACGATCGAGAAGCACCAGGGCGTGTACTTGTCGTCACTATTGATCCAGGCCATCACGTCGCCGGTGACCTTCGCGAAGCCTCTATTAATGGCGTCGTACTGTCCTTTGTCTGGTTCGCTCACCCAATAAGCCAATTGTCCGGCGTGACGCCGGATAATATCGACGCTGCCGTCGGTCGATCCGCCGTCAATGATGACGTATTCAAGGTTGGGATCCCGTTGAGAGAGAACGGAGTCAATGGTCTCTTCGAGAAAGGCCGCCTGGTTAAACGATGGCGTGACGATGGATATTTTCAGCGATGGTGTACTCACTGCGCTCGCTCTGCGGACAAAGTCTTCAACAGGTACGAACGATAGTCCTGATTCTGTGCACGACGCTGGACAGCCGTCGCGTAGGCGTGGATCCTGCGGAAGGGTCCATGCTCTTTCACAAAGACAACGTCCACCTGTGACAAGGCGCCGTCGATGGGCCGGTACTGTAAGCCGAGCAGGTCGTAAGGAACAAATCCCTGAGACTTCATATGGGCCAGGACTTCACAAAACAGCGGCGCTCCTTCGAAAAACTGAAAGAACGACACTTCAAGCAGGACCAGCTCCGCGTGGCGCAATGTCGTCTGCGCCCCCGCCAACACGTCGAGTTCCGCTCCTTGGACGTCAACTTTGATCAGAAAGGGAGGCTGAGCCTGCGTTTGCTCGACTAGACGATCGAGTGTCACGGCCGGCACTTCTAGCGGAACGCCGTTAACGCCTGTCCCCTCTTCGCTTTCTCGATACAACGATGAACCGACGAGGTCCTCATGGACATTGAGGATGACCGGGTCGCTCGTGGCCGATGCCGCGGCCATTTCATAGCTCGCGTTGGGAATGGTCTCCACAACCTTAGCCAACGAAGGCAGATATTCTTTCAGTGGTTCAATGAGAAGATATTTTGCATGAGGGAAAAATCGATGGCAGGTTCTGGTAAACGACCCCATCGCCGCTCCCACATCTATCACGGTCGCGGGGGCAAAACCCCTGTTCTTGACTTGTTGTAGAACGCCGTCCAGGGAGGCTAGCTCAGGCTTCAGACTATTCGACGCACCACGGCGCGATCGGCGTATCTCAAATCCCAGCCATTGAAAGATCCTGGAAATCCATTTTTTCATACAGACAAGAGCGCCTCGGGGTTCGCTATCACTTTAGATTTTCACGCCTTCCATGAACAGCGAATCCGGCTTTCTGACTTTGCCGTCTACGACGTCCAGACCAAATGATGCAAATCCTGCGATGCGGCTCTCGAAGGCCGTGCACGTGCGCACCTCCGAAAACCCGCATTGCTCGAGGAGTTGCCTGAGCGAGAATCGGTCGTACATCCAACGGTGACATTCCCCGGATCGGCGAAAGAGCCCCTCTCGAACGGCCTCTTCCCCTCGTTTTCCCAACAGGATCTTGCAGAGCTTCATCCTGGTGTGACCGGTGCCCACCTTGGATCGAATCGTCCTCACAGCACCCGTGATGAGAGTCCTCACGGATTGCGCAACGCCGTCAGAAGCTCCTTCAGTGCCGGTGTTTGAACGATGTCCGTTCACGGTTTGAAGGCCCATATAGCTCGCCGCATCCGGCCCAATGCGCGCGATGACATAGTCCGCATGGGCGAGAGCCTTGCTTCGCAAATAGTGCTCCATCTCACCGCCGGACTTGTCGCGGACGAGTTGATCCAGCAATTCGAGCGTGATCCACTCGTACTGGCTAAGGGCGGCCTCCTCTCCCTTGTCGGCACGTGCGACGACATCAAGGTATTCCCGGACGATCGCTTCAAGATCCGGGACAACGAGTCGAATAATGCCTCCAGGACGAAGCACACGAAAGCTTTCCAGCAGCAGGGCTCGGGCCTGCGCTCGTGTGAGATGTTCGAGCACATGGGAGGCATAGCAGGCATCGACCTGTTCGCTTCCCAAGGGAAGGCCATGACTCACATCCCACGATCGCACTTGCGGGCTGAGGGGATGCACATCCAGATTGGTCCAGGCCGGATGCCAGGTTGCGCCACAGCCGATATTGACGAGAGCCGGTTGCACAGGTCACCGTTCCTTTGTCAGTCGAAAGCCTTCACTGCGATGCGGCCGGTGTAATCGATCGGATGAAGAAGAAGCTTCAGTTGATGAGCAGCCACATACTCGTCAACGGCCCGACGCGCACCATGCCAATGCCCATAATCGTCGATGATCAGCACGCCCCCCCTGCACAGTCGCGGAAACAGTATCTCCATTTCATGTCGTGTCGACTCGTACCAGTCCGTGTCAAGGCGTAAAAGGGCAATGGACTTCGGGGCCGCGGTCGCCAAGGTGTGTTCGACGCGTCCCGGGATGAGATGAATCGATTTCTTCGGATACGTCGTTAAGGCCAGTGCTTGAGCCACTCGCTCCAGAGGCGCATAGCACCACACCATGTCTTCTTCGGTCCGAGCGCTCTGCTCCAGAAGGCACTTGGCCGTTTCTCCGCTCAGCGCAACATCGTGAGGACCCGGCTCCGTCATGCCCTCAAAGGTATCGAAGAGATACAAGTCGCGGTCGGCTGCGCCCAGGTTCGAGAGGGTTCGCGCAACCGCCATCATGCTTCCGCCACGCCAGACGCCGCATTCCACCACCGCACCCTCGATGCCAGCGTTTTCGATGTATCGAACGGCCGAGCACAGGGCGCGAATGCGTTCCGGAGACGTCATGGTATAGGGACGAACGAACTGAACGGTCTCATGATCTTCGTCCTCTGCAGTCGGTCGCAGTCCGGCAGTGCCGAATTTCCGGCTGTGACGGCCCTTCGCCCATCGTGTTCCAAAAGCCAGCATAGGACCAAGTATCTTGGCTAACACGAATGACCCCCACCTGTTCGAGTTGATTGACGACTATGGGTTGCGCAACAGAATGAGGGAATCCCGCTGGAGGAGATCCAAGTCGGCGCTGAGCACTTCCCATCCCGCTTCAGTGGCCAACCTGGTCATCACACGCTGGTCATTGCGTGGCCACCAAATCTCTTCATCATGTTTGGATTTGAAGTCTTGAGGAACTCCTCCCCGATTCCAGCCGAACGCTTCAAGCTTTTCCCAATTGCCGTACTGATGGATCGCGACGGCTCCTGGCTTCATCTTGCGTCTGGCATTCGTGAGGATCTGCAGAATCGAAGACGCCTCGTTGTGGCACAGCACGCCGAACGACCAAAATACATCAAAGTACCCATCAGGAAGCCCATTAAAGCTGTTGTCCTGAACATGGTGACAGATCAGTCGGCCTGAATAGTTTTCCGGCTTCAGCCATTGCCTGACGTCTTGGAAATCGACGGTGTGAAGCTCGCCTTTAGGGATGTGCTGGAGAATCGCCCGAGTCCACGAGCCTTTCCCCGGCCCCAACTCCAGCACCTTGGCCTGGGGAAACAGATACGGTTGAAGCGCTTTGGTGAAGACCCGACGGTAGGATCCACCGCTCCTACGCTCCTCGGAACGTCGGGTGCGGCCGGAAATGAGAGACAGGATGTTCCCGCTGTCATACCCATAAGAAAATTCTTGCTGTAACCAGCTTAGGGTGGGCATGGGTTCACTGTTGGTTCATCGACTCGGCGTCATCCCGCCGCCGTTATCGCACGTTTCATTGTACCTGCGACATGGCGAAGTCGAGAAACCAAATCGACTATCGCACCGGTCGGCTTCTGGCCTCGCAGTCCGACGAGAAATTCGCAAATGGCTTCGAAGGCTTGCAGGGACTCTTCAATGCGATCGGGAAACTTCCAGGTCTGCAAGTCGCTCAAGTCGACCTCAAAATGTGAGGAGCGACCGCAATGCATACCGGTGCCATCCATGCCGATGTTTTGGACGAGGGACTGACCGGGATAGAGACACAGGCCACTGGCGCTGAACATGCTGGCGTACCAACGGACGCCCCACACGTCGAGCTTGCCTTCAGCCTGCTGGGTCAGGTGTTCGAAGTACGGGTAGGCGCCGTTCAGATTAAAGGCCTCACGCCGATCCGGATGACTTCGCAGAAAGTCCACCATCTGAGTGGAATCCGAATTAAAACGTTCCCAGGCTCTTGCCCACGTGCCCCATCCCCAACTCGTCGGAATCCTGCAAAAGAAGCTTTGTCCAACCCGCTTCGGTCGTTCGATGGGAAACATATAGCCCGACACCTGCATGACTTGCTGGTCCTTGTCGTACCGATCCAGTGCTTCGTTCATGTATGTCAAGAAGCCAGGGGCCATGACGAGGTCATCCTCCAAGACGATCACTCGTCCATAGGCAGCAGCCAGTTCAGTCACCCCCGTGATGATTGATTTGGCAAGGCCGAGATTCTTGGGCTGCTCGCGAACGCAAATCTCATTAAAGCCGTCCGTGGTGTTCACGATACGTCGGACGGTTTCGACTGCCTCGCTGTCCTGAGGACCGACGGCAGCGTCGCTGAACACGTAGAGCGTACTGTCTCGAGCCAGTGCATTGGCGCGCAGAGACGAGAGGGTGCGAAGCAAGTGCTCTGGCCGATTGTAGACAAATAGTGCGATGGGAGCATGAGCCATGTTCAACTCCTCATCGTGAGATCTGTACCGTTTCAGACATTTCGCGGGCTTCCGACCAGCGGGTTTCAGCAGCCAACAGGCTTCGACACCAGAGCTCAAGCGTGAGCGCTTTAAACGAAATGGGTGCGCCTGCTTCGGCAGGATACGGCCCTTTGCTCAATAGCGTTCCACTCTGAGATCTCAAGACGCCTCTGCTCACCAAGAAGCCGTCATTCAATTTGGCTCCATGGGCAGCAAAGATGGCCTTATGCCATTGATGCAGAGGAGGCGTGAAACCACGTTTCGGCCGGTTGATGACCCATTCCGGGACCATGGCCTTGAGCGCCTCCCGCAACCACAACTTTGGGTGAAACCGGTGGTCGGGAATCGTCTTGCGTAATCCGATCACCGTTTCAACCAATCGGTAATCAACGAGCGGTAATCGCAGTTCGACCGACGACGCCATACTGAGCCGATCGCCTTGCGCAATGCCGTTTTCCTGGAGATAGGTTTGACAAATTAGGCGAGTCAGCAGCACGTCGATCTGAGGCCACGGGAGAGGCAGGGTAAAAGGCG
>DASTFK010000326.1:0-3643 GCA_035719945.1 Nitrospira sp. | reverse complement strand
AGGAAGACATAGCTCGGGGCGACTTCCTCGGGCTGCCCAGCGCGTTTGAGCGGGACGTCGGAACCGAACGTGGCGACCTTGCCCGCGGGAAAGGTGGAGGGGATCAGGGGCGTCCAGATCGGACCTGGCGCCACGGCATTGACTCGGATCTGCTTGTCTGCGAGCGCCTGAGACAGAGACCGCGTGAAGGCGACGATTGCGCCCTTCGTCGACGAATAGTCGAGCAACTGGGCACTGCCTTTATAGGCCGTCACCGAAGTCGTGTTGATGATGGCGCTCCCCTCCTTCATGTGTGGCAATGCGGCCTTCCCCATAAAGAAATACGAAAAAATATTCGTCCGGAAGGTCCGCTCGAGTTGGTCCGCCGTAATCTCCTCCAGGCTCTCCTGCGGATGCTGCTCAGCGGCATTGTTCACGAGAATATCCAGCCCGCCCAATTCACGGACGGTGCGTTCCACGGCCTCGTGGCAGAACTGCTCTTTCCCGACGTCGCCTGAGATGAGGATGCACCGACGACCCTGCTGCTCGACCAGGCGCTGGGTTTCTTTCGCATCTTCATGCTCATTGTAGTAGACGATGGCCGTATCAGCCCCTTCTTTGGCGTAGGCAATAGCGACGGCTCTACCAATGCCACTATCACCGCCCGTGATCAGCGCCACCTTGTTCATGAGTTTGCCGCATCCACCTTGCGGAGGGCCTTCGCTTTTTGGCCGAGGCGTCATATCCTTTTCCATCCCCGGCTGTCTTGATTGTTCCTGAGGTGGACGCTGCTGTTTCGATGGTGACATTTACATCCTCGTTATCGTTGACCGCTACCGCTGGAACTCTGTGCTCCAGCGCCCGAATGTCCAGTTCCGGCGTTGCCGATGCCGCGTTGCCCATATCCAGGGCTGGCTCCGCTTCCGGTTCCTCCCTGGCCGGAATTTCCAGGCACGTGATGACGGTTCATCCCTCCGATTTTGGATGGTACGAGTTCCACACCGCCGGCGGGACCTAGCGTGAGCCCCAGGTGCAGCAGACCAAGACCAGTCTCCTCTTGATATGCATTTCCATAGTGCGGGCTAAGTAAGATAGTGGAGAAGGCGGTGCAAGAGATAGACCCCGGTCGACGGCCTGGACCTTCGCGGTATCACTGTTGGGTGTAGGCCGATGACCTGAGACGCAGGCGAACAATGTGGACAAACTGTCTGACATAGGACACCTGGTCCGCTGTCTGTGTCTAGCCCGCAGACCGTTCCCCTGAATGACGTATCGGTTACGTTTTTCACTCCGGCAAGGGCACTCGATTTGCACTTCTCCCCCTGACCTCAAGATGAACGTCGCGAGAAAATTACAGAAGCAATCGGAATTGCAGCGGCAATCGCCTGGCCCGGCCTCGCGGTCCTCCGCTGCACAGTCGTCGCTATTCGCGCCCGGCCGCAATTGTTGGCGAGTGGAGCGCGCCGAGCGCGCGTCGTTCCTCATCGACGGAGAATCCTACTTCCGGGCGTTTCGCGCCGCGGCTCTCCATGCTCGCCACAGCATCATTATCCTCGGTTGGGATTTCGACAGCCGGATCCGAATGCTGATCGACCGGGAACCCGACGGGTTTCCAGACCGGTTAGGCGAATTCCTCCATGCGCTGTTGATCCGGAGACGACAACTCCATATCTATGTGCTCACGTGGGACTTCCACATGATCTACTGGAAGGAGCGGGAATGGTGGCTTCCGTCAAAGCTCGCCGCGCATCGACGGCTGCATTTCCACAAGGACGGCGCGCATCCGGTTGGAGCCTCCCATCATCAGAAAGCGGTCATCGTCGACGATGTCCTGGCCTTTGTCGGCGGGTTGGATTTTGCCCAATGCCGCTGGGATACGAGCCGTCATCTTGCCAACCACCCGGACCGTGTACTGCTGACAGATGAGACGCCGTGCCGACCGTTTCATGACGTGCAGTTGATGGTGAGCGGTCCGGTGGCTGAGGCGCTTGGAGAGTTGGCCCGCGACCGCTGGCGTGCCGCGACTGGACGGCCCATTCCTTCCCGCGCGCACGGCGAACCGGGGCCACTGTGGCCCGAAGCTGTCAAGCCGGAGCTGTCGGATGTCCCTGTCGCTATTGCCAGAACAGCGCCCGCCTTCGGGGAGTGTGCGTCCGTCAACGAGGTGGAGGCCTTATTTCTGGACAGTCTGAACAACGCGCGCCGCCACATTTACATTGAGACGCAGTACCTGACCTCCCGAACGATCGCAGACTGCCTTGCCGCACGGCTGCAGGATCCGAAAGGACCAGAAATCGTCATGGTGCTACATCCCAACAGCGACGGTTGGCTCGAGCAGCACACGATGGACGTGCTCAGAGGACGGGTGCTCGAGCAACTCCGTGCCGCGGACCGGTTCCACCGCTTGAATCTCAATTATCCCAAGGTTCCCGACCTTCGCGGGCAATGCATCAGCATGCACAGCAAAGTCTGCGTCGTAGACGATGACTTCGTGCGGATAGGATCAGCCAACCTGAGCAATCGTTCCATGGGGTTCGATACGGAATGCGACCTGGCAATCCAAGCGTCAGGGAACCAAGCCATACGTGGATCGATCGCCGCATTCCGCCATACATTGCTCGCAGAACATCTTGGAGTCAGTCCGGATGCGGTCGCGGGTGAACTCGAAAAGGATGGGTCACTGATCGCCACGGTGGAGCGGCTGCGGGGGGGAGCCCGGACGCTGGGGTATTTCGACGGCACTGTTTCGGCCGATGTGAATGAGGTCGTGCCCGATGAAGCCTTTATCGACCCGAGCGGACCGTATGACGTGCAATTCATTCCGGCTGAACGTCGGAAGCCCGCGCTTCGGCAAATCATTGCGGGTTCTGTCGGTCTGCTGGCGTTGATCCTGCTTGCGGGCCTCTGGCAGTGGACGCCGTTGCGCGAGCTGATGGATGTGACCTCACTGGTGGCTTCGTTGGAGGAAGTGGCCAGTGGGCCGATGGCGTTGCTCATGACTGTCGCCGGATTCCTGATCGGCGGACTGCTGGTCATGCCGGTGATGGTATTGATCGCGGTGACCATTCTCGCCTTCGGTCCGTGGTGGGGATTCTGGTATGCGCTGATCGGCATGACGGCGAGTGCGTTGCTCACCTTCGGCATCGGCCGTCTGTTGGGCCGTCGGTTGATGGACCATCTCTCGGGCTCATGGGTGCATCGGATCAGCCGCACCCTGGCCAAAAAAGGTCTGCTGACCGTCGTGACGCTCCGAATGCTACCCGTTGCCCCGTTTTCCATCCTCAATGCCGTGGCTGGGGCTTCGCACATCCGGGCGAGGGACTTTTTCCTCGGTACGGTGTTGGGGGAGCTCCCGGGGCTTCTGGGTCTCGCGCTGTTTCTGGACCAGGTGAGTGAAACCATCCGGCATCCCGGACCCGGTAGTATTCTGCTCCTCGTCGTAATCGCCGCCGGAATCGTGCTGATCGCCTGGGCGTTGGGAAGGTGGCTGTCCAACCGGCCGGAGGAGCAACCGAGCATAGAGCGGACGGACTGACATGCAGCTGACGTTCGCTACCTATAATATCCATCGATGCGTGGGGCGCGACGGTCGGTACGATCCATCCCGCATCCGCGATGTCATTCGTGAATTGGACGCGGATGTGATCGCGGTGCAGGAAATCGA
>DASTFK010000325.1:0-3179 GCA_035719945.1 Nitrospira sp. | reverse complement strand
GGTCAGTAGCTAGCCCGCATCTCAGAATGAGAAAACCTCGAATTCTACTTGCCGAGGAGCACAAACTGGTTCTCGCTGGACTGCGTGCTCTTTTGGAACCACACTATGATCTCGTCGCCACTACGAACGACGGTCTGTCAGCCGTCAGAGAGGCTCGGCGATTACACCCAGATCTCATCCTGATGGATGTCGCCTTGCCTGGGATCAGCGGATTGGAAACGGGACAACGGTTGCGACAACAGCAGCCGCAGGTCAAATTTTTGTATCTTTCCGTGTATGGAGATAAAGAGTACGTCGAAGAAGCCTTGCGGATCGGAGCTTCAGGATATGTGCTGAAAGGCTCGGACCTGGGAGAATTGTTCCGCGCCATGGAGTTTGTCCTCGCCGGAAAGCCAGATGTGTCGCCGCAATTGTCTTCCTTATCGCAAGGCCCTCGTATCTCATTCTGCTCGTGCTGATCCCGAAACCCGATGCAGTTCGTCCAATCGCTCAACCACCGGGCCCAGTACGCACCTTTGGGATGCCCCAACTGATCGGCCTTCTTGAACCACTGAATGGCCGTCGCGCGATTTTGCGGCACGCTCATGCCGAACGATTGAGTGAGATCGAATACAGGTTCTGTCAGGTAGGAGTTTGTGGCGGACGATTTCGCAAGTACGGCGCAACCTTGTCCAGGATTTCTTTGCAGTAGTGCTCGACCATTCGCGCTTCGTCCTCGGCGAGAGCTCCATTCGTCCTTATGTAAAACAACAACCGCTCGCACCCACTAGAGAAGGCACGAAGTGCTTCGGCCTGCTTCACAATAATCCTCCGGTGATCACTTAACGCATAGCTGTTTGAGCCTTGTCGAGAACGAGACCGAATCGTCGCTTAGTGGGCCAACTCATATTTCACCGCACTCAACAATTCTTTCATATCAAATGGCTTGTGGAACGTGTGGCGGGCGCCCAAGAGTTTCGCTCGACCGAGCAACTCTCGTGTACCTGACATCGCAATCACCTTCACATTGAGGAACTCACGCGTCAACTCGATCATCAGGTCTAGCCCATCGAGAGTGGGCATGCAAATATCGGTGATCACCAGATCAGTCGTACGTTGCCGATACAGCGTCAGCCCCGCCCGCCCCTCGGCTGCGTCTAGGACTTCGTAGCCAGATGATTCCAGCACCGCGCGTAAGAGTCTCCGAACGTTAGCATCATCGTCCAGAACTAAAATTGTGGCCATCGGGGGTCTTTAGTCATGATTCAAATCCTTCTCTGCATCCGTAGCAAGATGCTACCGGGTTCGAGCGAGAAACGTCTCTACGACGTTAGGACGGACAGGTACGACCTTTGGTCAGGCCGACGGGCCCGTCCGTCAGAGCGTGCCAAATGGCTAGTCGCGAGGAATGCGATGACAGACGGCGCTGGCTGGCCGGCAGCACCCTACTACGGCTTTGGGGTAGGAAGTCCTAATCGATCAGCCATTCTGACTAACTCGGCAAGGGAACCGGCTCGCATCTTCTCCATTACCTGGTGGCGGTGAATTTTGACTGTGGTCTCGCTCATGCCCAACTCTCCCGCAATTTGTTTGTTGAGCAGACCGGTCACGACCTTCCCCATCACCTCACACTCTTTCGCGGTAAGCAAATCGAACCGCTCCCGTAGATGTTCGGTATCTGCCCGCTGGTGACGCATGGCACGGTCGCGTTCCAATGCCTGCTGGATGGCGTCTAGCAGGTCTTGCTCACGGACCGGCTTGGTCAAGAACTCCACGGCTCCGGCCTTCATCGCGCGCACGCTCATCGGAATATCCCCATGGCCGGTCAGAAAGATAATCGGAAGATCTGTGCCCGTCTCAGCCATCCGTTTCTGCAGATCCAGTCCGCTCAAGCCCGGCATTCGCACGTCGAGCACCAGGCAGCCGGGTTCATCCGACCGTTTCGCTCGCAGGAACTCTTGGGCCGAGGCAAAGGCCTCGACCCGGAGTCCGACAGACCGCGTGAGGTTCTTGAGCGACTCCCGCATCGACGCATCGTCGTCGACGACGAATACCACGCCGGCCATTTCCGTCATGCCGACCTCTCCTCCTTGATCGGCAATGTAAAGTGAAAGGCAGCCCCTCGATCCTCGTTCGAGGTAGCCCACAGCCGTCCTCCGTGCGCTTCGACAATCGAGCGACAAATCGCGAGTCCCATGCCGAGCCCGCCAGGCTTCGTGGAATAGAACGCTTCGAACAGGCGGTCCTGCTGCTGCGGCGCGATCCCTGGCCCGGAGTCCTGTACTCTCACCACCACATATTGCGCGTCATGCTTCTCGGCCCCCACCCACAGCTCGCGCGGACCTTCCTTGGTGAGGATCATTGCTTCAATGGCATTCATCATCAGATTGAGCAGCACCTGTTGCACCTGGATGCGATCGCCCAAGACGGCCGGCACATCGGGTGACAGATGGGTATGCATCGCGACTTCATGGGCTTGCAACTCCGGACCGACCAGCGACATGATTTCACTAATGGTGTCATTAAGATGTAGCGAGTCCTTCTGTGGTGCCGACTTTTTGACGAGGGCGCGAATCCGGCTGATGATCTCGCTCGCACGATGGCCGTCCTTGATCACTCGCTCGATCGACTGCCGCACCTCATCGACGTTCTGCGCGGCCAGCCAGCGAAGGCTCGCGCCGGCGTTGTTGACGATGGCGCCGAGCGGCTGGTTGATTTCGTGGGCGATGGTCGCCGTCAACTCGCCCAGCGTCGAGACCCGGACGACGTGCGCGAGCTCCAGTTGGATCTTTCGGACAGTGTCTTCGGCCCGCTTCCGCTCGATGAACTGTCCGATCTGACTCCCGACCGTTATCATCATGTCGAGGAGATCCTGGTCGGGCTCTCTGATCTCTCGGCTGAAGAAGTCGATGACGCCCAATACTTCGCCGCTGAGCAAAATGGGAAAGGCGAACGCCGCATGCAGTCCTTCACGTGCCGCGATCGGCGCGCGGGGAAACGTCGCACTCTCCTTCGTACTGAGGTCGGAAAGGTAGATCGGCTTCCGGCTCCGCCACACTGCACCCGGCAGCCCGATTCCTGGCTTGAACGTGGTCGCGCGCGTTTCGGCTTCAAATTCCGGAATCTCAATGGATTTTTCATGCCACACCTCGACGCAACGGAGTACGCCCGCCTCCTTGTCCACCGTCCAAAGCGCTCCC
>DASTFK010000324.1:0-8254 GCA_035719945.1 Nitrospira sp. | reverse complement strand
ACGCAGCGACGCATCGGAGTACAGTACCGCATTGGCCAGTCGCTGGAACAGTTGCGCTTCGTCAGTTCCGATACCAAGGTGATGTAATTGGACTTGCGTCTGCGTCCAGGCCAGCGACATGGCACGTTCAAACACTCGCGGGTCGCTGTACTTGTCGGCCAGTTCCAACACCTGATCGCGGGTCTGGCCAACGATGGTCGAAAACACGACACGTGCAGTCTCGCCGGGGAGTACTCGGACCGTGCGGCGCAAGCTCATCACTGGATCGAGCACGGACCCAACGGTATTCGAGAGCGGCCGCCCGTCGATCATCGAGACAGCAGTACGGACATGGTGCCCGCGTCCGAGAAACCGGGCGCGATCCGTTTCATATTGCAGTTCACCCACGGTGTCACCTTCGACGACCACCACCTGGGCAGCCCACACCGTCGCTTCCTCATCCGACCGCCTGCGGCGCGTGGCGAGCAATGCGCCGGTCTCCGGCACGAATTCTGTTTGAACAAACAGATTCGCAAAGGCCGGATGGGCCACATCGACGGCCTGTGGAGCCAGGGACAGCTCAGCATAAGAGGTGACCTGCAAATCGCGCGCTCCTGTCCCCATGTTGGTCACGGAGATGCGCCGCACTTCAGCATCATCCTCGGACGACACCACGACCTCGAGCGTCGTGCTCCAATCGCCATCCCGTCGGATAATCTCCGCCCGTTCTTCAGAAAAGGACACCTCATAGTCGTCGGCTTCGACGCCGCTGGGCTGATAACCGGCCGACCACACGTACCCGGTCTGCGTGTCGCGAAGAAACATATAGGAGCCCCAGCAGTCCCGCGTGGCGTCCTCACGCCAACGCGTGACCGCTATATCCCGCCACCGGCTATACCCCGACCCTGCCACGGTCAGCATGACGGCATACCGGCCGTTGGACAGCAGATGTGTCCGCGGGGTCGCCTCATGTGGAGAGGTGAAACGCCGCAAGACCGGCGGAATGAGGTCGCGGACTTGCGCTGCTGCAGAGACTTCTTCTGCGCGTGGTCGTGCCACCGGCACGTCGCGCGGCGTACGTTCCTGGAGCAGGAGTTCGGTGGCCCTGACCATCGGCTCGGCGTGGAAACGGTTCCTCATCACCCCATCGTTCAGGACATTGGCGATCGCGACCAACGACATGCCCTGGTGATGCGACATATAGGCCTTCACAATGGCGACGTCTTTTCCTTCGGGCACCCGTGTGCCGGTGTAATCAAGCGCCTCATAAAACCCATAGGATCCCCTCCCGCCGGCCTCGGCGAGTCGGGCAAAGTCTTGCGTCGCGGCCGCGGGATCGATCATGGCCGCGAGTGCCGCGGCGTATGGCGCGACGACGACATCGTCGATGAGTCCGCGCTTGAGTCCCAGCCCCGGCACGCCAAAGCTGGAGTACTGGTACGTCAGGTCGAGATCGCGCGCGTTATAGGCCGATTCCGAGACGCCCCAGGGCACGCCGCGTTCTTCACCGTATTGAATCTGCCGACGGACGATCAGCTCATATGTCCGGCTCAGCAAGCTGCCTGGCGGAAAACGCATCACCAAGGCCGGCATGAGGTATTCGAAAATGGAGCCGGACCATGAAATCAGGGCCGCACCATTTTCCACGGGCGTCAGGGCACGGCCCAGGTGAAACCAGTGCGATGACGGCACGTCGCCCTTGGCGATAGCCATAAAGCTTGCCAGCCGGGCTTCCGACGCAAGCAAGTCGTAGCAGTTGGGTTCCAAGCTGTTCTCGGTCACGCGGTAGCCGATGGACAACAGCTTGCGCGTTGGATCGAAGAGGAACGTGAAATCCATGGCGCGAGCCATCTGCTCCGCTGTCTGCGTGATGATTGTGAGACGGCGGATGAGTGCAGCGGCATCCGCGGCTGATTGCCGTATGGCGTCAGCCAGCAGGGCGATCTTTGTCAAACTGGGCCGATTCTGTGACGGATTGCTGAGCGAGTCTTCCCGCAAACGGTCGAGCGCACGGAGCGCGGCCGTGAAACGTTCAGGGGCGGTCGCCAACGTGGGAACGGGATGAAAGAACGGCGCAATGGTCGCCCACTCAGGCACCGGCCCGTCCGGATGATCGAACATGGCAGCAAGATCTTTCCTGCTCAAGCGGACCCATGGAAGCGACAGCTCCATGTCTCGGAGATGGCTCTCGACACACGATTTGACCGCATCGGCCCAGATGCGCAACTCGCTATCGGGCCCATCTGCGCGCTCCTGAGCCAGCGCTTGTGCCATGTCTGCGACGGTATGGGACGAAACGGTCAGTTGGGCAAACCGGGTGGTCCAGCCGGCGGCATCGACCGGCCTCGACAGCAGCGACGTGGCCAGCACATCGACGGCCTGACTGAGCTGTTTCCGCGTGACGGTATGCGTCCCTTGCTGGTCTGGAATATCGGCAAGAGCTTCGCGTAGCAGCGCAATAGCATCCTCCATTCCAAGAAACAGGTCGCCTTCGATGGGTGATTGTTGAATCAATTCACGGCATCCGTTGCCAAGAGCCACCAGATGTCCCGCGAGATTCCCGCTATCCACGGAGGACACATACTTCGGTTCCAGCGGATTGAGGGTGCGCGTGTCGTACCAGTTGTAGAAATGTCCGTGAAACAGCACGAGTCGATTCATGGTCGCCAGCGTAGCTTCCAACCGTTCGGTTGCCTCCATGATGCCCAGCCAACCAAGGTCACGGGCGACCAGGGTCGAGAGCAGATAGAGCCCTATATTGGTCGGCGACGTTCGATGGGCCACGACTGCTTTCGGATCTTCTTGAAAGTTATCGGGTGGCAGTGCATGGTCCTCCGGCGACACGAACGTCTCGAAGAACCGCCAGGTCCGGCGCGCAATCAATCGCAGCGTCCGGGCATCGCCTGGCGAGACCGGTCCGGCCCCGGTGAGCCGCAGAGGCAAGCTGACCCAGCGTGCAACGGCAGGAGATGCCAGCCAGAGCAAGATGAACGGGGCAGCGGCAGTCCAGGACTCGTACGACCCAAACACTGCAACTCCGCAAGCAGCCGCGACGGAGAGAACGATGCCGCCTCCCATGCGCCGATACATCCCCGACAATTCGTGCGTGTAGGCATCCTCGGCCTGTGCCGCGGTCACCCACTCTAACAAGTGAGCCCGCGTGATGAGGAGACGACCGAGGGTACGAAGAATCGCGTCCGACATGAGCCAGGTCTGGTACGCGAGGAAGGTGACCGTCAAAGCGATCTGAGTCGCGGCCAACTTCAGATCGGCGATCGCTCCGCGAGTATGGCTGTGCAAGGCAATGCCGCGCCGGCGTGGATAGAGTCCAAGGACGAAAGACAAAAGTGACGGAATGGCAATCGTGACAAGAATAAACCCGGACCATACCCAGGGCGATCCCCCCGGTAATAGCCACCCGACGATCAAGGTCAGAAACGCGGCGGGGGCCGACAGGGTGCGGCGGAGGTTGTCGAGGATCTTCCAACGGCCGATCGCGGGAATGACCACCGCGCGACGCGGCTCAGATCGGGCATGTCCGCGTCCGAGAATCCATGGGAGCAACTGCCAATCACCGCGAGCCCATCGGTGGTGCCTGGCTGCCGCAGCTTCATAATGGGAGGGAAAGGCTTCGAACAGTTCGATGTCGGTCGCCAGGGCCGCGCGAGCGAAGAGCCCTTCAAATAGGTCGTGACTGAGCATCGAATTGTCCGGCACCTTGTCCGCCAATGCCGCCTCGAAAGCATCGATCTCGTAAATGCCCTTGCCGGTGTAGGACCCTTCCCGAAACAAATCCTGGTACACATCCGACACGGCCGAGGCGTAGGGATCGATCCCGCTGGGACCGGAGAAGGTCTCTTGAAAACCTGAGCCCTCACCATCGGTCGGTAGCGACGGCGTGATCCGTGGCTGCACGACTCCATACCCTTCAACGACGCGTCCGGCGAGTGGGTCGAACCGAGGCCTGTTCAGAGGATGGGCCATGGTGCCGATCAACCGGCGCGCGGCTCCACGGGGCAACCGCGTGTCCGCATCAAGCGTGATGACGTACCGGACAGAAGGAAAAGACTCGGGCAGATACCCGCCGACAGAGAGAAATGTCGTGCCTGTCGATCCGCGCAGCAGTTGATTCAACTCATGCAGCTTGCCTCGCTTCCGTTCCCACCCCATCCATGTGTGCTCGGACTCGTTCCAGACACGCCTGCGGTGAAACAGCGCGAATCGCGAACCACCGCCGGACGCAGGGCCGTACCGCTGATTCAGACGCGCGATACCCTCCACTGCAGTGTTCAGCAGTTCGGCGTCACCCGGCATGCTTTCGATCGGAGAGTCTCTCCAATCTGAGAGCAGAGCGAAGCGAAGGTCATCATCCGAATTCGCCAGATAATGAACTTCCAATCGTTCGACTTGCTCATCGATGCCCTGTAGGCTCGTGAGTAACGTGGGCACCACCACGATCGTTCGCAATTCTTTGGGAATGCCGTTCAGTAGTGCCATCCGCGGCAATGGTCGCGGTCTGAGGATTGCCATAACCGTGCGATTGATGAGCGCCACGGCGAGATCCGACGCCGGTACAAGAGCGAGAAGAGCGAGCAGCGCAAGGCCTGCGGTTGAGACGTTGACTTCTCCGGCATGCCACAGCGGCAAGGCCATGACCATGGCGGTCACCACTGCGAGCGATCCTAGATAGCCCGGTGCCGAAGCCAGGACGTACCAACGCAGGATCCGGCGCTTCCAGGACACTCTGTAGCCGAGTTCGCATTCAAACGCCCGGCGACCTTGGGAAATAAGATAATAGCCGGGATCCCTGTGGCGTTCCCGCTCCGGGTGCTCACTCGCATGCGGCTCAACCACAGCCCGCCTTGCGCGGTCCACGACTCGTTCGGTCACGTCGATCTCGGAGAGACCCGTGCCGCGAGAGAGATCCTCAATGGCATGGCGGTACGTGTCCCGGGTGACAAAATCCATCTCGGCATAGCGGGGGTTGTACTGCAGAATCTTATCCACCGGGCTGACAGTTTCGAAAAAAACCGCCCAGTCAAACGCAGACGTCAACCGCATGCTGGTGATGATATTGCGCACGGTGACGCTCATGGCCGCCTGCTGCTGATGCTCGGCCTGCACGATGTCGTTGGCGGTCGTGCCCTGCGCGGCAAGACGTTCGTCGAGCCACAACAACACGGGACGCACCTTGGGATCCAAATCACGGAGCCGCTGGACAAGCTGCACGGCAAACGCCGTCGCCAACGGTCTGTTCTCTAAGCCGCGGAGGGCGGTTGCCGTACTCTCTACAGCCAACGGCCCGGTACCCAACAGGCCGTCCGCCAGTTCGTCGGCTTCCCGTCGGGCGGCGCGGCTGTGAACGATCCGCTCTGCCAGCCTGCGAAGGTTCTCGACCAGTACGATGCGCAGCGAAATGGCCACCGCCCACAATTCTCCGATCGTCAGCGGCTGCACGCGCTGATAGGCCGCCACAAAGCGGCGCAGCATGTCGGGGTCGAAGCGACTGTCCGTGTGCGCGACAAATGCCCAAGCAACTCCGAATACCCGTGGATAATTCTGGAGGTGGCCGGATGCAAGTTTGGGCAATTGTCTGTAGTACCCGGGAGGCAAGTCGTCGATGATCTCGCGAAGCTGCTCGTCCACGATGTGAAAGTTGTCGACCAACCATTCGGCCGCAGGGGTAATTGTTTTCTCTTCTCGAATTGCGCGGGCGATGGTCCGGTAGGAATCCACCAATACCCGTCCGTTCTCGAGGACCCGTGGCGTGAGTAAGCGGCCCCGCCGTAAGTCTCCGGTAATGATCTGGGCAGCCGCGAGACTTTCCGCGTGCTGTTCGAGCCGCTCGGCGCCGAAAAGCTCTGCCCGAATCGGTTCTTCCAGCTCTGGATCAAGGGTCGTAGATGAATGGACCATCTGCGTGGGCTCCGGATTAACCTCTGATTCGGCTCACACAATCAACTGCAAAGAAGCGTCTGAACTAGGAAGCCACTGCGGGATAGACGGCTTGAACGCTGATCTGCTGAAACGGCGAGACCACTATAACTCACTGTCGGTCGGCCATAGCCACCGCTCAGACAGCACAGGAATTCCGGTCCCACAGTATGCCAGGGCAGAGAACCGGCGGTCTGATCCCAATGCACAGTTAGGGGCGCGGGAAGGCAAGAGGAGGCGCGAAGAAAGGCAGTCAGCGCGGCTGAAACATCGTGACTTTCTTTGAAGATCGGGAAGGAAACGTCCAAGGTGTAACTTCCAAGCTAGCGAGAGGATGGCACCACCACGATCTCATCAGCACTCCCTGAGAGTGAGCCCTCGACGATTCACCATGAGGCGCAATTGACGGTTCCTGCTCAGACGACCGAGTTCGCGGAAAATTTGATTCCACGTTAAGTCCGGAAATTGGCCGACCACATCCTCAATCCGACAGCCAGGCGTGTCAGACACAGCTTCCAGGATTCGATCAGTAAGAGTGGGCTCCGGTTTCACGGAACTGTCTCCCCTTTGTCGGCCTGCGATAGAGCGCCTCGTCATATTCGAGGTTCTTCCATTTTATGAATTGCCACGGCATCGGGGACGTCTCGACCATCGGTGAAGGCTTTGCCGTGTGACGGTCGAATCAATTACGCATGGACCGTGACGCGATCCGTTGGCTTTTCACTCCCAGTCCAGCTAATCCAATAGCATCGGCATGCGCTCGCACATGCGTCAGGAGCGCCTTCGTCACAGCTTCCTCATCCAGATTCTTAGCCCCCTTTTCAATCGTGTAGGGCAGCTCTGTCTTCCACATCAGTATCCCTGAGTCGGTGACCAGATGCAGATATAGTCTCCTGGAGGAACTCTCCTTCAGTCCTACAAAAGTCTTCGTCGGTTCTTGACCGGCGACTTTCCCGTTCAGTAGGCAGTCCACCTGGACCGGATCGGACGAGCTCACGATACGAAGATCGGTCATTTCTCGAAGCACAACGGTCCATCGCTCGGCCATTGCCGGATCACCGACGAACGGCATCACGGCGATGCTCTTCACCAGTCCCAGCTGCTGCCCCTCTTGCAGTTCAACCACCAACGTATTCTCGAAGGGTTGGAACTCAATCTCGCTGGTCCGGGTCATATCAACCCCAACCGCACCCAGCCACACCATGGCCAAGCAACCTTGCAGGGCTATGGCTGCGAGAAACAGAAGCCCTAAGACGGAGGCATGGTGGACGCGTGTCATACGGATAGGCATGGAAGACCAATCGTGCGGAGTTTAAATCGATATGTACCAGACAAGGCAGACCCTGGTCTGGTCAAAATTGCTCACTTTTGGGAACTAAGAACAGGAAAGGCATCCCCCTCACAATCACCGACGTCTCATCCGGAGAATGCTCGTCGCGAAATCAGAATTGCTCAGATTGAAAGAATTATTTTGGGGTCGAAAGAACTGAAAAGGTGAGACCAATACAGCTTGTCATGATCAGCCGGCCCCTAATCGGTCACGGCCGGTCGACGGATAGCCACCGCGCAGACTGCACAGGACTGCGGTCAGAATGCGAACGGTCTTTGTGAAAGGAATATTTTCGCAGCGGAGCTGAGGTCACCTCGCCGGCAGTGAAACCCCTGCATCGGAAAAATCTTCGCCCAAGAGACTAAGCCGGTGAATCGAGAGCCCATCGAGCGACGCCTCGAACGCTGCCTTGAACTTCCGGTAGTGTATCTTCGCGTATGGCACGACGGCTCGCCATAACTCACTATCGGCCAATGCCCGCAGAGCCTCTGGTGTAGCGTCCTTCAGATGCTCGAAATTGATGATGATGTCGAGTCTTGCACGCTTTGCCGCTTCTGTGATCCGCTCGACCAATTCTTGCGTATTCGCATGATCCAGAGTCCCCTCGAGATCCACGAACAGGGCCGCGCATTGATCATGCCGTTTCGTCTTGATGCTCAACCAGCGATTCTCGGCATGCGAGATTTCACCCTCCCGATTCTCTTTCGTCACATGCAAGGCATTCGGAATCAGGTGCGCGACTTGTAATGTCGGCAGTTTTGCTTGCAATGTCCTGAGTGCCGTCGCGACCAGCGATAAGGACCCCGGGGGACATGATCGTTTCACCAACTTGCGGAACTCTCGATTCATGATCAGTCGGGGGACGAACCGCTGGCTGGTGCCGGAGAGGCGTCTCCAGATGGAGGAAAGTGAATAGAACTGATGGTTCGCCCAATAGAATCCCTCCTGTAATTGCTCCGGTGTCATGCGGCTGGGACGATAGACCACATGTTTCCCGTCATATTTGGCCCA
>DASTFK010000323.1:0-16840 GCA_035719945.1 Nitrospira sp. | reverse complement strand
TGTCGCGGCAGTACTCGCCCGTGTTCGATACGTGCGGCACCGGTGGAGATCGGGCGCACACGTTCAACGTCTCGACCGTCGCAGCGCTGGTGCTCGCCGCGTGCGACGTTCGGGTCGCAAAACACGGCAACCGGTCGGTCTCGTCCAAATCGGGGAGCGCCGACGTGCTGTCGGAATTGGGCGTGAACATCAACTTGTCGCCCGACCACGTTTCGGACTGCGTCAACGAAGTGGGCATCGGATTTCTGTTTGCGCCGCTCTATCACGGTGCGATGAAACACTGTGCAGGACCACGCCAGGACATGGGTGTCCGCACGATGCTCAATCTGTTGGGGCCGCTGACGAACCCTGCGGGAGCGACTGTGCAGGTCTTGGGCGTCTACGAGCCGCGCCTGACGGAGCTCCTGGGCAAGGTGCTCATGCACCTGGGCTCGCAGCATTGCTTCGTCGTCCATGGCATGGACGGGCTGGACGAGATCACCCTCACGGACCGTACGATCGTTTCGGAAGCGAAGGGCGGGGTCTTGTCGAACTATGTGCTGACGCCCCAAGAATTCGGCCTCGAACATGTCTCTCCCAAGGAGTTGGCGGGAGGGTCGCCGACGGATAATGCCATGATCACCCGCGAAATCCTGCAAGGACGGAAAGGACCCAAGCGCGACGTGGTCTGCCTCAACGCGGCACCGGCCTTCGTCGCCGGCCGGAAGGCCAAGACGCTTCAAGAAGGCTTTCGCCTCGCCGGCCAGGTCATCGACTCCGGAGCCGCGGCTGAAAAACTGGCTCGGCTGGTCGCCTATACAAACAAGGCCTCTTTCGCATGATCTTGTCGAGGATTCTCGAACACAAGAAAGCCGAACGACGCCACAAGCAGAGCCGTGGCTATCTCTTCGAACTCAAGGCCCAGATCAGAGACAATTCCAGCCCTCTCGGCTTCACCGTCGCACTCGACGCAACCAGAAGCGCCACCACCCCTGCGCTGATTGCCGAGGTCAAGAAAGCCTCCCCGAGCCTGGGCCTACTCCGCCCGGAATTCAGCGAGCGATTCGATGCGGTCGGTATGGCCAGGGCCTATCAGGAGGCGGGAGCGTCGGCGGTTTCAGTCCTGACCGACAAGGATTTTTTCCAGGGCAGTTTGGACCATTTGCGCGACATCAAGCGATCGGTTTCTCTGCCGGCCCTCAACAAGGAATTCATGGTCGATGAGCTGCAATTCTACGAAGCGCGCGCGTACGGCGCCGACGCCGTGCTACTGATTGTCGCCGCGCTGGAACGGGCTCAGCTCGTCGATTTTCATGCGCTGGCCCGCGAGCTGTCACTGGACGTACTGATTGAAACCCATCATGAACGTGAGCTGGACACGGTCCTGGAATGGATTCCCGATGCCAGGATGATCGGCATCAATAATAGGGACCTCACGACCTTCACGACCGATCTCACGATCACCAAACGTCTGGCGCCTCGCATTCCTCCCGGCAAGCTGATTGTCAGCGAGAGCGGCATTCATACCCGCAGCCACGTCGAGCAACTTTTGGACATCGGGATTCATGCCATGCTCATCGGCGAGTCGCTCATTAAGGCTGAGAATTCCCGTGCCAAGATTCAGGAACTGCGCGGGATTCCCTCAACCACCCAGGCCTAGCGCGATGCGCCGAGACATCAAAGTGAAGGTGTGCGGCATCACCAATGCCGAGGACGCGCTCACCGCCGTCGAAGCGGGCGCGGATGCGTTGGGCTTCATCTTCTACGAGAAAAGTCCTCGCTACGTCGTCCCGGCCGTCGCCGCGAGCATCATCGCTGAGCTGCCCCCCTTGGTCACACCGGTCGGCGTGTTTGTGAATGAGGGCCTGGCCACCGTCCGATCCATCATGGATACCTGCGGCCTCGCCATGGCGCAGTTACATGGAGACGAGAATGTCTCGTACTGCCGTGAGTTGGCCAGGCCGGCGATGAAAGCGATCCGGCTCAGGGACCGTGGCAGCCTGCTCGCATTGGCCGAGTATCAAGGACGGGGCGGCGTCCGGGGATTCGTCCTCGACACGTTTTCGGAACTGTCCTACGGGGGGACAGGTCAGATCACCGACTGGGGTCTCGCTGCGGAGGTCGCCAAAAGCACGCCTATCCTTCTCGCTGGCGGTCTCACTCCCGACAATGTGACCGAGGCGATCCGTACCGTCCGGCCCTACGGCGTCGACGTGAGCAGCGGAGTGGAATCGGCTCCCGGCAAAAAAGACCATGTAAAAATGCGCGCGTTTGTCGACGCCGTAAGGGTTGTCTCTTCTTCGTGAGCCTGTTTATACTGCCCGCACTATGACGAACCGGAAACTCACCGCGAGTGTGCCTGACCGCCAGGGCCGCTTCGGCGTCTATGGGGGCCGGTATGTCCCCGAGACATTGATGCCCGCTCTCCTTGAATTGGAGCGGGAATACGCTCAGGCGAAAAAAGACCGGCGCTTTCAAGGGGAGCTCTCCTATTATCTCAAGCACTATGTCGGACGTCCGACTCCTCTGTATTTTGCCAAGCGGCTCACGAACCGCCTGGGCGGCGCCAAGATCTACCTGAAGTGGGAGGACCTCTGCCACACGGGCGCCCACAAGATCAATAACGCCATTGGGCAGGGTCTCCTGGCCAGGCGCATGCGGAAGCCCCGCATCATCGCCGAAACCGGCGCCGGCCAACACGGCGTCGCGACAGCCACCGTCGCCGCCATGTTCGGATTGCAATGCGAAATTTACATGGGCACCGAGGACATGCAACGCCAGGCATTGAACGTGTTTCGCATGCGGCTCCTCGGGGCCACGGTCACCGGTGTGGACGCCGGCAGCCGGACGCTCAAGGACGCGATCAGCGAGGCGATGCGCGACTGGACCACGAACATCGGGACGACTCATTACATTCTCGGCTCCGTGCTTGGTGCGCACCCGTATCCCATGATGATTCGGGATTTTCAATCGATCATCGGGAAGGAAGCCCGCAAGCAGGTCCTTGCGGCGGAGGGTCGGTTGCCGGACTGCCTCATCGCCTGTGTCGGCGGCGGCAGCAACGCCATGGGACTGTTTCACGCCTTCTTGAGCGACGAGAAGGTCAAGATGATCGGCGTCGAGGCCGGAGGGCGTGGCGTGGGCAGCGGCAAGCATGCAGCCAGGTTTTCAGGCGGGTCGCCGGGCGTATTGCAAGGGACCATGACCTATCTGCTGCAGAACGAGGACGGCCAGATCAACCTGACGCACTCGGTATCCGCCGGTCTTGACTATGCCGCCGTCGGCCCCGAACACAGCTATCTCCGCGAGATCGGGAGGACCACCTACACGTCGGCAACCGACGAAGAGGCGCTGGCGGCATTCGATCTTCTCGCGAGGGAAGAAGGCATCGTGCCGGCGCTCGAAAGCGCGCATGCAATTGCCCATGTGGTCAAAATGGCGCCGACGATGAAGCGGCAGCAGGTGCTCTTGGTCAATCTCTCGGGTCGGGGAGACAAAGACGTCCAGCAGGTGGCTCGCATGAGGGGAATCAGCTTATAAGCGACGGGTGACGGGTGAAGCATCGGAAGGGACAGACACAAGGCCGCACACAGAACTCCGTCGGCAACTCCTCAGGGATCGCCGAGGATCCCTCCACGAGACGCAGCCGGCTCGACAGGACATTCCGCCGACTCGGGGCTCGGCAGGAGAAGGCGCTCATTACATATCTCATGGCGGGCGATCCAAGCTTGGCGGAAACCGAGCAACTCGTCTTGGGGTTGGAAAAGGCCGGGGCCGATATCATTGAGCTGGGCGTGCCATTTTCCGATCCGATCGCCGATGGGCCTGTCATTCAGCAGGCCGCCGAACGCGCGCTTCGAAGCGGCACGACGCTGCGCGGTATCCTTTCGATGGTTGGTCGCGTCCGTGCACAGTCCGACATTCCCCTTGTCCTCATGGCCTATTACAACAGCATTCATGCCTTCGGGCCTGACCGGTTCTGCCGGGAGGCCGTGGCGGCTGGTGTCGACGGTCTGATCGTTCCCGACATGCCGCCTGACGAAGCCGGGCCGTTGAAGAGGCCCGCGGAGGCCTCTGGACTTCAATTGATCTTCCTGCTGGCTCCCACCAGTACGGCCGAGCGGCGGGCATTCGTGGCCAGGCAGTCACACGGGTTCGTCTACTACGTCTCGTTGACCGGCATTACAGGAGCGAAGCTCGGAAGGGTCTCTGAAATCGGTCGGAACGTTGAGCAGATCAGGAAAATCTCGCAGACCCCGATCGCGGTAGGATTCGGGGTCACGACGCCCGAAGATGCGGCTGAGGTCTCAGCCGTCGCCGATGGCGTCATCGTCGGAAGCGCGATTGTCAAACAGATTGCCGCCGGTCAGCAGCAGCAAGGCATGGTCGCACGCGTGTCGGGATTCGTGCAGACCTTGAAGGGCGCCATGGCGGCGCGTCCGGGTCCATAAGCTTACAGACCCTACTTCTTCGCGAGTCCTTGTGACAACGAGGCGCCCTGCTGGTATTGGGGAGGCATGTAGGCGATCATCTCTTTGGCGAGGTCGTTGGCCACATCCTTCAGATTCGGGCGGTAGAACATATAGCTGCTTGATTTTTCGTGGCGAGCCTTCCAAACCGTCGTGCCGGTCGTGGCATCGACGAGCCGCAAACTGAGTCCGACCCGCCCCACGTTGTCGCCTTCCTTGCGAACATACTCCCACGAGTTGACCCGAACAACCAGGAAGGAATCGACGTTCAACGCTTTTCCCAGCTTGATGGCGGATTCCTTGTCCGATTGCCCCGTCATCTCCAGGCGGGAGAAATAGAAGACCAAGGAATCAAACGCCTCCTTGGAGGCCTGGAACATATCAGTGACGCTTTCAGGCGTCACCACGCGTTCGATTTTCGCCGTCTTCGCAAGAGCCCCTGAGAGGACGTCTTGAATGTCTTCGCGCGCGCTGTCGTACTGACTGGCCATCGGAGGCAACACGGCGATGGCCTGCGGCCGAAACTGCTTGGCTCCTGGTCCTTCCCAGACTTCCTGCAATCCGCCGCAGCCCGCGACCAGAAGGGGAATGCAAAAGAGGAAGGCACGAAGCCCCTGCGCGGAAGAAATGAACATGAAATCAGTATACCATTAGTGGATGACGATAGGGCTAGAAGGTCAACGATACTGAACCGGACGCAAGCGCCCCCTTCTCGCGGAAATCATACCCACCGCCCAAGTCGAGACGAAAAGCGAAAATTCTCACACCAAGTCCCGCCGTGGGAGTGAACGGCGTACCGGGGTCTTGCATGTTCTTGAAGGCGCCGACACGGAACGACAGAAATTCCGTCAAAATTGTCTGCTCCGCCCCCAAGCTCAGGAGCTGGCTCTTCACCCCCGGCACCAATGTCTTATTCGATGTGACGTCGACATCGGCCGACAACGTGAGCGAGGAGTAGGGATTGAGCGCCATGCCTCCACGTACCTGAGGCCCGAGCTTGATTTTCGTGCCGTCCGGGGAATCGAACTCCGGTTGATTGAGGTCCTTGGCGACCACGCCGAAACGCAGCCATGACGAGGGCCGATAGATGGCGCCGACATCGATGCCGTACGTCGTCGAGATCGTCGCTTTTCCCAAGCTGTCGGACAACTTGATGTCCTGTCCGCCCTGAAGGTTCTGGGTTCCATTGTACGCCGCGCCTTGCAGGATTTTGGCGCTGAACCCGATCGAGAACGTCTTGTCCGCGAAAGCGTAGGCATAGGAGAACACGGCTTGCCGGACGTCCAGCGCTGGAACTGCCATCGCGCCGGTGATGTTAACCGTACTGCCGTTCACTGCCACTGTTACCGGAGTGCTGACGAATCCGCCGCCGGTCGGTATGTCGGAAATATTGAAGCCAAAGGCGTGCTCGCCGAAATGACCCTTGATATAGAGTCCGGCCGCGCCGTTAAACGAGGTGTTCGCGCCCGGTTTATTGATTCGATTGGCGATGTCCTGCGCCTTGGCAATGTTGGCTGGCGAGGTGTCGTTGGTATTAAAGTTTTCAAGGTCATTGATGGCATCGGCGATGCCCAGGCGATCGATGGCCTGTCCGCCGACGACGATCCGGATGTCGACGGTTTGCGTCATGGCCAGCCCAGCCGGATTCCAATAGCTCGCCAGCGCATCGGTGGTCACGGCAACGCCGGCGCCGCCCATGCCCATCTGTCGAGGTCCTACGATGACAAACTCGGTCGCGAGCGCCTGCCCGCACAATGCCAGGCACACCAGCGTGATGGTGGCTTGGAGGATCGAATGCAATCCCATGACTCGGCGCCCTCCGGACGAACGCCTTGCTGAGTCTATTGGATGACCCCGCGCCCGTCAAGGATTTACGGGCGCCGCTCGGTCAGGGGTGCGGAGGTTCTGCATCGGGCGAGATGATCTGACCGTCCTGCATATGCACGATACGGTCAGCTTGTGAAGAGAGCTTGTCATTGTGAGTCACGATCACGAACGTGGTGCCGCGACCCTTGTTCAATTCACGCATGAGGGAGAACAGGGCCTCGCCAGTATGAGTATCCAGGTTCCCGGTCGGCTCATCCGCGAGGACCAGATCGGGTTTTTGCAGAAGCGCCCGCGCCACCGCGACCCGCTGTTGCTCGCCTCCGGACAACTCGCCAGGCTTGTGATGCAGCCGGGCGCCGAGTCCGACATCGTTCAAAATGGCAGTAGCCTCGGCCTTCACGTCATCCGGCTGCCGCCGCTGGATCAACGCCGGCATGCAGGTATTCTCGAGCGCCGTAAACTCCGGAAGCAGGTGATGAAACTGAAAGACGAAGCCGATGCGCTTATTGCGAAATTCGGCCTGGGAGGCCTCGGGGAGTTGAAATAGATCCTGTCCCTCGAAGTACACGGTGCCGCTGGTCGGCCGGTCGAGCAATCCCAGGATATGCAGCATGGTGCTTTTTCCAGCTCCTGACGCGCCGACGACGGCGATCAGTTCGCCGCGGGCAATGGTGAGATCGATGCCCTTCAGCACCGGCAGGGTGTGCTCGCCCATGGGGAACGACTTATGAAGTTTGGTGACGGTAATCATGCGTCGGTGCGATGGGGTGGACGGTTGAGATTCCGGCTATTCATAGCGCAGCGCGGCCACCGGTTCGAGCCTTGCCGCCTGAAGGGAGGGATAGACGGTCGCCGCAAAGCTGATGAGGATGGCCGACCCGGCCACCAACAGCACGTCTTCGCCCAGCACATGCACCGGAATCTTGGATATGTAGTACACCGTTGGATCGAAGGTCCAAAATGTTTCAATCAGCCACAGAAAGGCGTAGCCCAGCGGGATCCCGATGGCCGTGCCCGACAGGCCGATGATCAGCCCGTTGAGCATGAAGATCCGGCGGATACTTCGTCTGGTCGCGCCCATGGCCTTCAGGATGGCGATCTCCTTCTGTTTTTCGGTCACGATCATCGTGAGCGTGCTCACGATATTGAAGGACGCGACGATCGTAATCAGCACCAGCAGCAGGAACATCATCGTCTTCTCGAGCTTGAGCGCGGAGAAGAGATTGCGGTTCATCTGCATCCAATCCCTGGCGACGTACGAAAACCCTAACGCCTGTTCAACGTGACGGGCAATCTCGCTGGCACTGAACACGTCCGTGACTTTGATCTCGATGCCGGTGACGCTGTTGCCCATGCCGAAGAACTTCTGGGCTTCGGCAAGGTCAATATAAGCAAGGGACGAATCGTATTCGTACATCCCGGACTGAAAAATGCCCGCGACCGCAAACGTCCTGATTTTCGGGACCATGCCCATGGCACTGATCGTGCCGGTCGGGGAGACGACGCTGATCGTATCGCCGGGAAACGCACCGAGACGCAGGGCCAGCTCCTTGCCGAGAATGATGCCGGGTTTTTCGGATAACTGCAGCGGACCGGATGGATCGTCGACCGGAGGCAGTTTGACCGGAATGGGCTTTCCCAGATCCTCAAGATTTCCCGATACCAAATTTTGCGCGAGCGCCGTCACCTTGCCTTCCCGCAGAGGATCGACACCGCGAAGCACGACCCCTTGGGCGCTGTTTGGTGTGGTCAGCATCACCTGCTTCAGGATGAACGGCGTCGCCGAAACCACGTTGGGGACCGTCTCGACCTGCTTGGCGGTCGCATCGTAGTCGGTCATGCCGTCTTTCGTGCGGTCTTGCACGATGATGTGCGCGGTGGTCCCTAAAATCTTGGCCTGTATGTCCTCCTTGAAGCCGGTCATGATACCGACCGTGCCGATCAAGGCCGCGACGCCCAAGGTGATGCCGGTAACGGAGACGACGGTGTTCAGAGAGATCGTCCGGTTGCGGCGCTTAGCGCGCAGGTACCGGAGGCCGACCACAATTTCATACGGGAGTGCCAAACCGCTATTTCTCCGGACGCAACTGGGGGAAAAGGACGACATCGCGGATGGATGCCTGGTTCGTAAAGAGCATGATCAACCGGTCGATGCCGATGCCTTCTCCAGCTGTCGGCGGCATCCCGTATTCGAGGGCACGGAGGAAGTCTTCATCGACCACGTGGGCCTCTTCGTCTCCGGCCTCGCGCTGTGCCGCCTGGCCTTCGAACCGCTCGCGCTGATCGAGCGGGTCATTCAACTCTGAAAAGGCGTTGGCGATTTCCCGCCCGGCGATATAGAGCTCGAACCGGTCGGTCAGCGCGGGGTCGGCGTCTTTGCGCCTGGCCAGCGGTGAAATCTCAATCGGATAGTCTGTGATGAATGTCGGCTGCTCAAGGCGGGGCTCGACAGTTTCTTCGAAAATTTCGTTCACGATGTTGAAGAGCGGCCACTTGGGATCGACAGCTACGTTCAGCTGTTTTGCCGCAGCAAGGGCCTCCTCCCGGTCCGTCAGGACCGCAGGCGCCAGGCGATTCACCTCCAGGATGGCCTGATGGTAGGACCAGCGCCGCCACGGCGGAGCAAGATTGATCGTTTTGCCCTGATACTCGATGACGGTCGTGCCCAGCAGCTGCTGGGCCAATGAAGAAATCAGCTCTTCGGTCAACCGGATTAGGTCCTGGTAGTCCGCGTAGGAGACATAAAACTCCAGCATTGTGAATTCCGGATTGTGGATTGTGGAGATGCCTTCGTTCCTGAAGTTGCGGTTGATTTCGAAGACGCGAGGAAATCCGCCCACGATCAGCCGCTTCAAATACAATTCGGGCGCGATGCGGAGATACAGATCCACTCCTAGTGCGTTGTGATGCGTGACGAACGGCTTCGCGGCAGCGCCGCCCGGAATCGGGTGCATCATCGGCGTTTCAACTTCGAGGAAACTCCGCTCAATCAAAAACTCTCGGATCCCGGTGATAATGCGGCTTCGCATCGCAAAAATGCCATGCACGTCCGGATTGGCAATCAAATCCACGTACCGCTGGCGGTAGCGGGTCTCGACGTCCGTGAGCCCGTGCCATTTCTCCGGAAGGGGACGCAGGGCCTTGCTCAAAAAGGTCAGCTCGTGCACTTCGACTGTGAACTCGTTAGTCTTGGTTCGAAACAAGATGCCCGTCACACCGATCCAGTCTCCGAGATCCAGCTGCTCAGTCACGGTGTACGCCTGCGGGGAGAGCAGGTCCTTCTTTAAGTAGGTCTGCAGGCGTTCCGAGCCGTCCTGCAATACGGCGAACGCCGCCTTGCCGAAGCGGCGCAGGGCCACGATCCGGCCCGCGACTGTGCAGGAAATGCGCTCCTGCTCGAGCGTCTCCTTCGTCTTCTGGCCGTGCAGCCTGATGAGATCGCCGACCCGGTCCTTGGTATCGAACCGCGTGCCGTACGGCGCAACGCCGGCCTCCCGCAGGAGGTCGAGTTTCTTGATCCGCTGCTGCCGCTGTTCGTTCGCTTCATCCATCCTGACGTGCCCTCGTCACACTCGGCGATTACAGGTCGTCCGGCCCCTGGGCCGGTGACAGCTGCCCGCTGCCTTTCGTCAATTGCTTCTTCAAGTACGCCTCGATGAACCCGTCCACGTCGCCATCCATGACGGCGGCCACTTGTCCGACCTCATAGCCCGTCCTGTGGTCCTTGACCATCTGGTAAGGTTGGAACACATAGGAGCGGATCTGGCTGCCCCAGGCAATGTCCTTTTTTTCTCCGACGATCGCATTGAATTCGGCTTCTTTTTTCTTCTGCTCAACTTCGAAGAGCCGCGCTTTCAAAATCTTCATCGCGCCGTTGCGATTCTGCAGCTGCGAACGTTCGTTCTGGCACTGTACGACGATGCCCGTGGGCAGGTGTGTGATGCGAATCGCCGTTTCGACCTTGTTCACGTTCTGGCCGCCTGCGCCGCCTGACCGGAAGGTGTCGATCTTCAGATCCTTGTCGTCGATCGCCAGCTCGAGATCGTCGTTCAGCTCGGGATACACGAAGACCGAGGCAAACGACGTATGCCGGCGTTTGTTGGCATCAAACGGGGAGATGCGTACGAGACGATGCACGCCGGCCTCCGCCTTCAAATAGCCGTAGCCATAGGGACCGGTGACGGCGATCGTGACGCTTTTGACGCCGGCCTCATCGCCCGCTTGAAAATCCAGCGTCTCCACCTTGAACCCTTTTCCCTCCGCCCAGCGCACATACATACGCAACAGCATCTGCGCCCAATCCTGGGACTCGGTTCCTCCCGCTCCGGGATGAATCGCGAGGATGGCGTTGTTCTGATCGAGCTCGCCGGAGAGGAGATGCTCTACTCGGAGGGCGGCCAGAAGCGGCTCAAAATGATCCAGCTCGGAGGCCAGCTCAGTCTCGAGAGCGGCGTCCCCGCTCTCCTGCGCCAACTCCAGCAGCGCCGTGACGTCGCCTAGCTTCGCTTCGATGTCGTGCCACTGTTGGAGCTCGCGCTCCAACTTGGCTTTCCGGCGGCTGACGCCGGCGGCCGCGCGCGCGTCGCTCCAGAAACCGGGCTGGCCCATCTTGGCTTCGAGTTCCTGCAACTCGGCGGTCATGCGTGAGAGGTCAAAGATGCCCCCGAAGTTCGGCAACCTGATCATCGACACCGCGCACACGAACACGAATCTCATCCAGCATGAACACGGTCCTTTCGGTGTTAGACGGGAGTGGCCGCGACAGCGTCTGGTTCAGCCCCTTTGGTGCCAAAAATGCCGTACAGGCAGAACAGCAGGGAGATTAACATACAGCCGTAGGCAAAGACATCTCCGTGCCGGCTGTAAAAGGTCTTCGTCTGGCGAACCGGAATCTCGGCCTGCAAGGCTGTCTGCGTAAAGGTGGGAGACGCCACGATGATGCGTCCGAACGGATCGATGAAGCCTGAGATGCCGGTGTTTGCGGCGCGGGCGAACGCGAGGTGATTTTCCACTGAGCGGAATACCACCATGGAAAAATGCTGGGTCGGTGCGGACGAATCTCCGAACCACGCGTCGTTGGTGATGGTGACAAGAAACTCGGCACCGCTGCTGGCGAAGCGCCGCACCAGATCGGGAAAAATGACCTCATAACAGATGACGACGCCGAATTTTACGCGGCGGGCCGGAGCGGCGCCCTGGGACTCCTTCAGTTGAAACGAAAGGATGGTGGGGCCTGGACCAGCCTGGAAATCGCCGATGCCTTCCACCATCTTTTCCAAGAAGAACAGCAGCGAGGATTTGAGCGGGATGTATTCACCGAACGGCACGAGATGCTGCTTGTCGTACCGGCCGAGCAGCTCCCCGTCCGGAGACAGAAGATAGGCGCTATTGAGCAGAAACGGTTTGCGCTCTGGGTCAAACCGCACGGCCGGACTGCCGAACAGGAGCGGGGCTGAGGCGCGATTCGCCATGGCGACGAGCTGTAATTGATACACCGGCTCGCGTTCATAGATGAACGGCGTGGCGGCTTCCGGCCACACCACGAGATCGACTCCGTATCCGAACGATTCCGTCAGGCGGTCGTAACGTCGGAGCGTTTCTTCGCGAAAGGCCTGATCCCATTTGACCGCTTGGTCGATGTTCGGTTGCACGACGCCGACCTGCAGGGTGGCTTTGGAGCCTTCCATTCCCTCGCTCGCGATCAGCGATGTGCTGTACGCCCAGGACAGGCCCACCAGCATGGCGGCCGTCGTCACCAGTTCCCAGGGCAGGCGGGCAGGCCTGAATCCGCGAAAGAGCGGCATGAGCCAGAGATACAACTCAGCCAAGGCCACGTTCGTCAGTACGATCAGAAACGACACGCCGTACACGCCCAAGTGATCCGCGATTTGAATCACATCGAGCTGGCGGTATTGCGAATAGCCGAGAAGCGACCAGGGGAGTCCGCTCAAGACGTACGTCCGGAGCAACTCCAGAGTGACCCAGAGACAAGGGGCCGCGAACAGTCCATACCGCGGGATGAGCATCCGGAACCAGACGACACCGGCGCTGTATATGCCGACATACAGCCCCAAGTACGCGGTGAGCAGCAGCATGATGCCGTAGCTGAAAATCAGCGGCACTTTGCCGTAGGTATGCATGGCCGTAACGACCCACGACATGATGCCGGTCGAGCAGATGATTCCCGCCAGCCAGCCGAGCCAAAACGCTTGCCTGCGGCGGCTGAGCCCGGCGAGGGCGATGTGAAGAGGAATCAGCGCGACCCAGGCGAGGAGGCCCAGGTCATATCTGGGAAAGCAGTAGGGAAGAAGAATGCCCGTCGTCGCGGCGAGCAGGATCAGGCGGACGGGCCACTGACTCATCGCGCTAACTTAGCGGAAGGTGAAGGTTGTTGCAACTCAACCCGACCGCCTCAATGCGTCATGAACGAGATCAACGCCTGCTGTCGATGGATTTTCACATCATCCAGTTCCGCGACGGTACCGCAATCCGCTTCGTTCAGTTCCACCCCGAAATGCGCTTCGTCGGCCCAGCGAACCGTCGCCTTCTTGATGAAGAGCGCGTGCTTGGCGGTCGGAATCAGCAGCACCAGGAGTTCCATCCCGACGGTGACCAGATGGGTGCCTCGCAGGCAGCCACCTCGATTCGTCAGATTTTCGGTCATGCCGCTGGCATGAAAATCCCCGTTGGAATAATAGACGGGGCACGAAACGGAAGTTCGGATGTCGCGTCGCTTGTTTGAACGAGAGGCCATAATGGGATCGTACCTACTTTCGTGAACGCAGGAATTTCGTCGCGAACGCGAATGCCCGTGGCTCAGGCGCCGCTCTGATCACCAGGGCCGCAAGCCCTATGCCTATTGCATTGAACGCGACGTCACGGATATCGACGGTTCGTGCGGGAACGAATCCCTGAAGAAATTCCATCCAGATGCCGAACACCATGGCGGCCATGACGCCGAGCCACAACGCCGTCTGCTTAGACCAGCCTCGGTTCCGCAAGCTGCTCGCGAGCAACCACGTTAACAGTGCATAGGCCGGCGCATGTGAGTACTCCGTGACGGGCTGAGGAAAGACAGCGAGCATAGAACCCGCTATCCCCACGCCGGGCGTCGCCATCGCGCCGAAGGCTAACAGCACCATATAAATCGATGGTACAAACAATCGCACAACCGCCTCCGTTCCCGACGAGGTGATTCGAAAGGTACAGGAGCACTTAGTGAGAAACTACTGGGCAATGGTAGGGGAGGGATCAACCCGGTCTCATGAACCGCCAACGATTTTGACTAGCGCAGACCTCAAATAGTTTTCTGTTTAGGGGTTGGCGGTGATCGAGAGGGATGTTCAGAATATCATGTACTTAGCTCGATCGTGATTCTGCCCTCTGATTGCTTTCCGACGCCAGCCGAGTTCGGAGCTCGGGCCACTTTTCATGCCGCCTCGATTGCCACCTTTTCGAGGGGCCATGCAGAAAACACATCATGTTGATGATTTCTCACACCTGAAGGGGTATTCTGCCGTGGAAACTATTGTGCTCGGGAGTTCGAGACTTATGATAAAGATGCTCAGGCCAGATCGGATGCGAAACACGATTCACCTCGTCGTGACGTCGCTCTTCGCAATCTTCACCGGCGGCGGCTGTGTCATGCAAAGCACCTATGACGCCGCGCTGCAGGAAGGAATGACGACCAGATCGGAACTCGCACGCGTACAAGATGAAAAGAAAGTGCTCGCCCGTCAAGTGAGCGATATGGAGCTGTTGAATGCGGATGTCGTTCGTGAAGCCGAGGCCGCCGCTTCAACCCTGCTGCGGGCAAAAGACGAAGCCGAGCAAGAACGACAAGAGGCGCAGCAGCATCTCACAAGATTGCAACAGAAAGCGGCTCAGGCGACCAAACAACACCGCACACTACAGTACGAGTTGGCGGTCGCCAAGGAAAATGCCTCGGCGCTGCAAGAACTCATTGATGTCTATCAGAGGAAAATTCGCGACGGCGCTGTGGTCGCCGCATCGTCCCCCGGTCCCGAACCGGCGGTCCACAAGCCGTTCGATCCGTCGACGATTCCCGTCCCACAGGATCTACCGGCGGCCCCAGCAGTCTCGCCACCAAAACCGACCCCGCCCGCGCCCGCACCGACGCCGTCCACGAATCCGGCAAAATCTCCTCAGCCTCCGGCGGACGAAAGCTGGATCTCGAGCATCAAGGGCTGGCTCGTGTCTTTATGGCATTCAGTCTTTTCGTAAGGCGCTGCACATAATCAGTTTAAGCATCCGCACATCACACTCTTGTGCTTTTCCTAGGTCCCTTTCGACAGACCACCACGTGATCTGATTCCGAACGAGCCATATCGGCCCAGCAGGCTGTCGAATCGATGGTGCAGGCGCCAGAAGGCCTGTGGCTGTGGATATTCATGGATATGTAACATTCGAACACCGCGCCTACAGCGGTGATGCGCAATCCGGCTCCCAAATGTGCAGCAATTGACCTTCCGAATCTGGCGGCTACTATTACTTGGGGTCATACCGGCTGAACGCCTATGCCCAAAAATTAGGCAGTTCGCTCGAGAGAGGCCTCAAATCCTGCATCCTCAGCAGCAGAATGATCTTTGTTCACAGACTTATCCACAGAAAATGGGGATCGACAATTCGCATGCCGCAGTCAACGATCAACGAGGCGAGGCGCGCGTCAGCGATTGTTTTTCGTGGGATCAGCTGTCGAGGTTTCCGCAGAAGAACAATGCAGCGTGAAAGGAAAAAAGTGGGAGGAGAACGCACCTATCGAGAGTGATAGGTACGGTGGAGACCTTGGGAGGATTTTAGGCTTCCCAGTACAAGCTGGGCCTGCACACCATCCTCAGCGCTCGGTCCCCTTTTGAACCACATTCCCTCTGGGCGTTAACTCCCCCCACAGGAGACACGATAGGCCTCTCTCGCTACACCGTCAAGAAAACTAATGTACGTTGCGCAGGCCGGCATCATGCGACTCGCTTGATCGCACGATACCCATCGGCGAGCACTGTTCACCATTGCCTCTGGCCTTCTTTTGTGGTACCAAGACCCACGCTCACATCATCACGAGGTTGAATGTCGAAAAAGCAGCCGTCCGCTCTTGTGTCCGTCTCCCATCCGACAGACCCGGAACCAGCCGTCCAAAAGAAACCGCCGCAACAGCAGATCACCGCGGTGGAAATGGGGGCGCGGCAGCGGGAAATATCCGTTGCTGAATTCTTCACCAAGAACCGGCATCTGCTCGGCTTCGACAACCCTCGCAAGGCGCTGCTCACCTGCGTCAAAGAAGCCGTGGATAACGCCCTGGATGCCTGTGAAGAGGCCGGCATTCTGCCGGATGTCACCGTCAAGTTGGAAGTGGTCTCGAACGGTGAACCGGTCGCGCCCAGCCAGGCCAGCAAATTCCGCATCACGGTCACCGATAATGGGCCGGGCATCATCCGCCAACAGATTCCCCGCATCTTTGCAAAACTGCTTTACGGCTCAAAGTTCCACCGGATGCGGATGAGCCGCGGTCAACAGGGGATCGGGATCTCCGCGGCGGGCATGTACGGCCAGCTCACAACGGGCAAACCGGTCAAGATTATTTCCCGGACGAGCCCGAGAGCCACCGCACATTTTTTCGAAGTCCAGATCGATACCAAGAAAAACGAACCACTGGTGCATGAAAACAAGCAGATCGAGTGGGAGCAGGCGCAAGGGACACAGGTCACGTTGGAGGTCGAAGGAAAATATCAGAAAGGACGCGCGTCGGTCGATGAGTGGCTCGAACAAACGACCATTGCGAACCCCCACGTACGGCTGGTGTATCACACGCCGGAAGGTGAGACAAAGGAATACCCCAGGACGTATCACGAACTGCCGCCTTCCCCGCGGGAAATCAAACCGCACCCCTACGGCATCGAATTCGGGATGCTGCTCAAGATGTTGCAGGATACGAAAAGTCAGACCGTGGCAGGTTTCCTCGCCGCTGATTTCTGCCGGGTTTCGCCTCAACTGGCAACCGATATCTGCAAGGAAGCCAAGGTGTCCCCTCACCTCAAGCCTCGTGAGCTGAAGGGGGCTGCGGCGGAAACGCTGTATCGGACAATTCAGAACACCAAGATTATGGCACCTCCAACGAATTGCCTTTCCCCCATCGGCGAAAAGGCGATTCTGTCCGGGCTCTACAAACAGATCAAAGGTGAGTTCTACACGGCCGTCAGCCGACCGCCGGCTGTCTATCGCGGTAACCCGTTCGTCATCGAAGGAGGATTGGCTTTCGGCAATCGGCCGGGTCAACAGCCGAAGCCGGAGCACCCCGCCGGGCCACGAGCGGAAGGGGAGGAAGAAGACGACAACGCGGAACTCGCGAGGGTCATCCGGTATGCGAACCGGGTCCCCCTCCTGTATCAGCAATCGGCCTGCGCGACGTTCAAAGCCGCGCTGAACACGACCTGGAAAAATTATGGCGTGCCGCAATCACGCGGGGCCTTGCCCGCAGGACCGATGGTGATCTTTGTTCATATGGCCTCCGTCTGGGTGCCGTTCACCAGCGAATCAAAGGAAGCCATCGC
>DASTFK010000322.1:0-5323 GCA_035719945.1 Nitrospira sp. | reverse complement strand
GCTAGACGAACGAGATTCATGTCATTCCATCCTTCGTGCGTTGTTCCTGCATGAGCGGACATCTCGCCGATTCGTTGCTTTTTCAGCCTAATCTCCCTACACTCACCGAGAGGCTACGGCGTCTCAGTAATCTGGACGCGCCGCTGTTTGCCAGGGCCTCCGGAGATAGTCAGTACACGCTTCCATTCGCGGACCTGATAGACCGCCCATGCCGGTGATTGTCCCTTAAAGTAGGCATCCGGATCTTCTCCGCTGGCGTTCAAGTAAATCGGCTCGGTAAATCCCTCGTCCAATACGTAGTCGAGGAGGCATTCAGTGACGAAACCGGAGCCGCGGAGTGCGACTTCTGCGAGAAGCGAGAGAATGTCGTCGGGATTTTGAACAGTCACCTGCTGCATCCACACCTCTACTAGACGGATTGTAACGAGGGCTCAATGAGGAAGGCAACCCGCATGACACGACCTTTGACGACAAGCCGATTTCAGGAAGAGATGTTACGTGTCATGGATCGCAAACATCATTGGGCATGGCCGGCCTTTTCCGACGGATCGGCGACGCTCGTTCAGCTGAAACAGCATTTTCAGCAGGAATATGCTGTGTACGTGCGGGACTTTCCGGTGTTGTTGGCCCGGATTCACGGCCACAATCCTCCGCCGTCGGTGCGGCGCATGCTCGCAGAGAACATCTATGAGGAAGACACCGGCGGTTTGTCCTTGGGCAAGTCGCACCCGGAATTGTTTCTTCAGATGATGGGAGGACTCGGTTATCCGGCGCGGACGTTTGAAGACGTGAGGCTTCTTCCTGGCGCGCGCCGGTACCGGGCGTGGCTCGAACGTGCGTCAAACCACCGGGATTGGGTGGTGGGGGCCGCGGTCATGACCGTTTTCGTCGAAGGCAGCATCAAGGACCGTAAGGAGCTGGCCGAACCGTCGAAGCCAAAAACTCCGGAAGAGATTGAGTCGATCGTCCAGCAACATCCTCTAGTCAGGCATTATGGTCTTCCACCGGACGCCATGGACCTCATCCGCTCCCACCAGATGGTGGAAGCAGGTCATCGCCATGACGCCTATTACATGGTCGTCAATCATGCCAAGACGCGCAGGCAACAGGAAACAATCTTACGGTATCTGAACAGGTCGCTCAAACTGTGGACTGCCTACCGCGATGGAGTCGCGCGCGCCTGCGGTATCCACAAGCGGTGACGTTGTCCAGCCTCGTAGCACGCGTTCTCCTCTTCTCTAGTCTAACCGTAAGCCCAGCTGGAATGGCCCTCGCTTCCGGAAAACCGGATGACATGGTCCTCGTGCCCACCGGCGAATTCCGGATGGGCGCTGCAGCGGGGAGCGGCGGTCTTCCGGACGAGCAACCGGAGCGATCCGTCCTGCTCTCGGCCTTCTACATCGACCGCTTTGAAGTCACCAACGAGGCCTATCTCCTCTTCGTCTCCATGACCGGACACCGGATGCCGGAAAATTCCAATCCCGCGGCGACGCTCTGGAAGGATCGGAGACCGATGCCGGGCATTGAACGGCATCCCGTCGTGAATGTCAGCTGGACCGATGCTGACGCCTATTGCCGTTGGGCCGGTAAGCGGCTTCCAACAGAAGCCGAATGGGAAAAGGCGGCCAGAGGAACGGACGGGCGTCGGTATCCCTGGGGCGACCAATGGGATCTGTTCTTGGCGAACAGCGCCAGTTATTGGGCCGGCCGCACGGTCGAATTCGACAGCGGAGCGGATTGGGAAGCCTTTTGGGTCAAGGGCGAGGGAGCGCACATCGCCAAACAGAAAGGCCTGAATGGAGAGGTACTGACGATGCCGGTCGGCAGTTTCCCTGGCTCGGTAAGCGTCTATGGGCTATTCGACATGGCCGGGAATGTGGCCGAGTGGGTGCAAGATTGGTACGATCCCAACTATTATCCTTCCGGGCCGCTCACGAACCCAACGGGCCCACCTCGGGGTGCGATCAAGTCGATGCGCGGAGGCTCTTGGCTGAAGCCGGCGGTGAGTCTGCGGACGAGCGACCGCGATTGGGGCACGATCGACAGCCGCCCCAGCGGTACGGGTTTCCGCTGCGCGCAAGACGCCTACTAGTTCGTCGTCATGGTCTAAACATGACGCAATTCACCAGCTCGACCCGCACAAACGGCATGATCAGTCCAAGCCCCTCCTCGTCATGTGAGAAATCATAAACGATGGACTCTTCGGGAATGAGCCTCCCGGTCATGACGACATCGATTTCTACGGGCTGACCTTGTTCGAGCAGACGTTCAAGGAAAATCTGTTGCGACGCGTCTGTTGCGATACTGAGATTTCCAGGAGTCTCCTCCGGCTTGAACCGGACCATTCCCCACGTGGTTTTGATGAACTTGGGTCCAAGGGCGATCGGAAATCCGCCGATCACAGGATCATAGCGAGACAGCACTCCGGTCCATGTAAACACAACCTGTTTGAGTAACGCCTGCTTGCCTTCGCGCTTCGCATCCCGTTCGCGGTTGAGGGCAAACAGCCGCTCGTCGTGTCCTGGATCGTGATGCCCACGGCCATACACGGCACTCCAGTCGGGCGGCTCCCCGTCTAACTCGGTCAGAAATTCCTCGATGGAGGCTGGACGTGTCAGGACGGTGGCGTCGCGGGGAAGAATGCTGTCGAGTTCATCGAGGTCCAGATATCGAAGCGGGCTGGAGCCGCCGAGCTCTGCGCTCCACCCTTCGCCCGTGAGGACCAAGGTGATGAGCAGAATCATCGTGCGTACGCACATGACTGAACCAAGTGAAAAGTCAGGCCGGTGCACGCGCGATCGCCTGCTGGAAATCGGCGAGCAACTCGCGGGCCGCAGCATGGTCGACAGGCAGGAGGCCTTCCTGGGCCAAGAGGTCGAGACGCGGCGAGGGATCAATGCGACGGAGTGCTTGTTTGGTCAAACCGGGCGTGGCAACCGCTTTCCGGTAAGTGGCCACCCATGTGTCGGTGATGACCCGCAATCCTGGATCCGCACGGGTCATCCGACCGAGCCGAACTTGCTCGAGAAGCTTGATCAGCGGATCGGATTGCGAAATGACGGCGATGGTTCTATGGAGCAGGTGTTCGACGTCGTTCATGCTAATTCATGGAACAAGCTCCAGGCCCCCTGGGATCGCCGCAGCTCCCGCAGGCACCTCCATCGGAAGGCGCCCAACCTCCCGTGGCCCCCACGCCGAACGAGGAAAATTGTTTTTCCAGTGCCGTGGCCTGGCATTTCGGACACGCGGCTTGTGCCGACCCTGAGAGCAAGAGCTCGAAGCGATGATTGCATTCCCGGCAGACATATTCGAAGATAGGCATGATCGTCACTCCTGTGTACCTCCATTATAGAAGTGTCGTGCAGCGGTACGCAATGCATGAGGTTGAAGATGTATCAGGAAGAAAAAACATTTGTCCTGCGGTTCAGCTTAGAAGCGTCTTTCCCTGAGGATTATGAAGGCGAAGACGACCATCTGGCCTGGGTTCAAGAATGGGAGTCTGATATCAAACCCGGGATGCTGAAGCAGGTATTTGAGGCGCTGCGCCGGCACCCGTCCTGGACGTCGCATGTCCGTAACCGGGGCCTCGCGTCCACGGACGAAATCGAGATCGTCCTGGCACGGGATTTTTCCAAACCCGCCCCATTCTCATTGAGACGATGAACACCGCCTTTGGCCTGTACCTCCATATTCCGTTCTGCCGGCAGCGCTGTCATTTTTGCGCCTTCTATCTCGAACTTCACCGTGACGCGGCGGCTGAGGACTTCCTCCGCGCCCTTCACACCGAGCTCCGCCTCTACGCGGCTGAGAAAATGACCGCAGGAAGGTCCGTGCGATCCGTATACTTCGGCGGCGGAACACCGACCGTGCTCACGGCCGCTCAACTGACCAGGATTCTGTCTGCCGTTCGGGAGTCCTTTGCCATGGATCGGGACTGTGAAATCACGGTGGAAGCCCATCCCACCACAGTCCGAATCGCTGACCTCTCGGCCCTACGGCGAGCCGGCGTGACGCGTCTCAGCTTCGGTGCCGAATCCATGCACGATGATGAATTGTTGCGCATCGGACGCCCGGGCGCGACAGCCGATACTGTTGAAGCCGTGGCCACCGCACGGACAGCAGGATTTACGAACATCAACCTCGATCTCATGTACGGCCTTCCCGGTCAAACCCTAGAGACCTGGCAGCGTACGCTGAGCGCCTGTTGTGCGCTGTCCCCGACGCATCTGTCCTGCTATGCCTTAACAGTGGAAGACGGAACACGCTTAGCCCATGACGTCCGCCGGGAACCAAGTCAGGCTCCTGATGAGGTACTGCAAGTGGAGATGGATCAAGCGGCAAGGCGGATGCTGACTGAGGCCGGGTATGCGCGATACGAGATCTCCAATTATGCCAAGCCAGGCTTCGAATGCCGTCACAATCTCTTGTACTGGACCCAAGGACACTATCTCGGACTCGGACCCAGCGCGCAGTCGTTCGTTGACGGCGTTCGGTTCGGCAACATCGCGAATCTCACTGCCTACGAATCGGCGCTGGGCGAGGGCCGCTTGCCGGTCCACGATCGGTCGGTGCTCACGGCCGAGGAGCAGCTGCGTGATGCCGTGATTTTCGGGCTGCGGCTTGAACGCGGTATTCCGACATCGCATCTCGACCATCATGCCGTCAATTACGGCTATGAGAAGGTGGTCACGCTTCTGCGCACCAGCAACTTGCTAGAGGAGGAAGAGGAGCGCACCCGCCTATCCGCCCAGGGTCGACTTCACGCCGATAGCGTGGCAGAGAAATTGTTCTAGTTCCCGATTAGCGCCGCACCATCAGCACATGGAGGGCGGTGTCGGCCAGGATGCCAGCCCAAGCCGCGGCATTCAGCCACCGCAACGCGCGATGTGGCGACCTCCAATGATGGATCAGGGCCAGCAATAGGCAGAGCTGGGTAGCCAGAGAAAACGGCCGGTGAAGATTCGCGGAGACTGCACCACGCTCGCTGGCCACCGCTGATACGGCGGCGAGGAGATAGCAGGTGAACGCTCCAACCTGCAGCCACCTGGTACGCGGGTCGTGCCCGCCACGGACCGCCACTACCAATGCCCACGTCAAACAGACGATAACGATCAGCAGGAGGAGCGGAAAGAGCGGCCACCAGACTTTCGCATCGAGCATGGGCGGCGACTGTAACAAAGGCTTCGACGGGAGGTCAATGCGGACTCCTGTGAACTCCGGCGGACTCCGGTTGACATTCTGATCCGGTAAACGAGAGACTAATGGCAGCAACTTGGAGGACCAATGCCTGTCAACATGGATCCAGCAAAGAAGCATCGTCGAC
>DASTFK010000321.1:0-3734 GCA_035719945.1 Nitrospira sp. | reverse complement strand
AATGGCCGCGCTGGTCTGATGGACGGCTGTCAGTTGCGTGATCTGCTTGCGGATCGTCTCCAGGTTGGACGTAATGGCCGCGCTGCGTTCCCGCAATGCGGCCGTCATGGCATTAAAGGTTTGCGTCAACTGGCCGACTTCATCGGTCGTCGTTGCGGGAATGGGCGCCGGAGATTCGCCTTCAGTGAGTTGCTGGGCGACGGCGGCCAGCCTTCGCAACGGGGTGGTAATCCGCAACGTCAGGAAATGCGCGCCAAGGATGCCGGCGCTGATCAACAGGGTCGTCAGGATCAGGACGTTGCGGATCATCTCGAAGAGCGCGCGTTTGACGCTGGCATCTGTGATGCCGATCTGCACGACGCCCTGCACCAGGTAGGGCGCCGCGCTCTTTTTCGATTGAAGCCGTTCTTCCATTTCCAGCAACAGCGGAGAAAGTGACGGATCGGTGGCCGGTTTGCGGAGGACAGGCATGGCAAAATCGTACAGGTTTTCGGTGAGCGACGAGAGGATCCAGATCGGATTTGAGGTGCCTCCATCAGGAAGCAGAATTTTGTCTTGCGATAGTGCAACGGGCGTGATGCGCGGCTCGGACGCCGGCTGGAGGTACAATTCTTCAGCGATCATCTCATCGGGGTAATACCGGCGCTCCTGCGTGAAGGTAACGCTTCCCAACGACTCACGGACGATCTTGTTCTGCTGTGCGAGGATGATGTGGTCCGCTCCGCGGATCACCACATACACCACGTCATCGATGGCCATCAGGCTTTCCACGAATTGCTCGAGCGTCGCCCGGTCTTCCGCGATCAACCCTCCGTAGCGGAATTGGCCGTTATTCACCACGCTGGTGAGGAGAATCGTGCCCAATTGATTCAGGTTCTCTGTCATCCCAACGCGTCTTACCTCGATGAAGTACCAACTGAGCGCTGAGGAGGTCAGAATGAGGATCAAGCTGAAGAAGACGACGAACTTCGTGCGGATACTCGCAAGCTTCCCCAGGCCGGACAGTTGCGGAGTCGATTGTAGTTTGGTCATGGGCATTAATAGGTCTCGTCGATCATGTGATTGACGTCTTTGGGAAACTCGATGCCCAGAAACCGTGCCGTCTTCAGATTCACGGTGATCTTCAGCCGTTCAATGGGAATGGGCTTGACCGGAAGCTTCCGGTCGCCGTCTAGGATACGCTTCGCCAACAGTCCTGTCTCGCGTCCCACTTCCCCGTAGGACACGGAAAGACTCAACAGCGCGCCCAGCCTGGTGAATTCCGATGAAAATCCAATGACCGGGACCCGTTTCGCCAAGGCGGTTTCGAGGATAAAGCCGATGGACTCATTGGTCAGGACGGTGGAATCCGGGACCAGCAAGAGGGCGTCCGTGGCGCCCAACAGCGAACGCAGTTGTTGCGGCAGATCTTTGTCGCTGTCCACAGAATACGCTTGTAGCTGAAACGATTGAGCGGCGGCCTGTGCGATCGTATCTTTGAGTTTGGCCTGGTTGCCGGAGTTGGACAACAGGCCCATGCGGTGCAGATCGGGTAGAAAGGCGCGCAAGATTTTGAATTGGCGCTCGGCCGGTATTTCCAGCAGCGTCCCGGTCATATTCGGAGCGGTCAGGTTATGCTTGGACGGGTCCAAGATCATCATATACACAATGGGAATGTCGACGATCTCCAGTTTTGCTGCCAGGGCCGCTTTCAAACCCACGGCGACCACCAGCGACGCTTCAGAGGCCCGAATTTTCCTCGCGAGTTTCCGACCCTGTTCGAGGTCGCCTTGCAGATCGTATTCGGAATAAATCACTGCTGATGGCGCTGTCGATTTAAAGCCCGTGATCGCTTGGTCGTAGGCGCTGATGCTGGAGGATTTGAGAATGGCGATTTCCGTGGCCAGGCATTCCGTCTCGGCCGAGGCGTAATAAGCCAGCACGCAGGTCATCGCGAGCATGATCTGGCGGACGGCTCGAGAGGAGTCGTGGGTGAGGCGCGCGATGAACGTACGGACAATCATAGGCAGCAGCCGGCCTCTTTCTGTCTCGTCAACGCGCGCACGTGGTGTCCTCTTGGCCAGAGGTCCCGTTCCGGGCGGGGATCGCTCGGACAGTTCCAAGCACATGAATCGCGTTGCCGGCGTGATCACGGACGATATGTCCCGTCCAGATGCAGGACAGGACCAGGCCGTCCGACCTCTTCACACGATGCTGGAACGTGATCGTCGCACGGGACGGCTCCAAGGCCTGTCGGGTGGCCTGTGCCATGTCATCACGATCATCGGGATGCACGAAGGCCAGTAATCCCCGATGCGTCTTATGGCCGGGGACAGGCGGCATGCCGAGAAATTCGTCCACTTGCGGGGACCAGAACATGCAATCGGTTTCGAGGTCCCAATTCCACACGCCACTTTGTGTGGAGCTCAGCGCCAGACGCAGCTGCTGTTCATGGGAGCGAAGCAGGTTCTCGGCCTGCTTGCGTTCACTGATGTCCGTGGAAATACCGCAGAGGGCGTAGGGGATTCCGGACTGATCGCGGAGGGGGAACTTGATCGAGATATAGGTGTGAAGTCCGTCGAGGTGAGGAGCCGTCTCCTCATATTCCACCGTGGAATTCCGCTCCAACACCTCCACGTCATTTGTGCGAAAGGCGTCGGCAAAATGGCGCGGAAAAATCTGATGATCGGTAAACCCGATGATTTGGTCTGCTCGCAATCCAAAGATTTCTTCGAAGCGTCGATTGACGAAGAAATATCGCCCGCCGGCTTCCTTGACGTAGATGACGGCCGTCGTGTTGTTGGCCATGTCCTGAAGAAATTGCTGACTTCGACGCAACGCATCCTCAGCCCCTTTCCGCTCCATGATCGATTGCAGGGACCCCGTCATTCGGGTCACCCGGCCCTCGGCATCCCAGATCGCCTGGCCCCGGGCCCGCACCCAGTGATATTCACCTGACTTGGTGAGCAGCCGGTATTCTTCGTCGTACGGCACGCGGCGTTCAAAATGGGCATTGAGTGCGTCGAAGACGCGCTCGCAATCGTCGGGATGCAACCGCGACGTCCAGCTCTCCAAGACGTCGGGAAATTCATCATCCGTATAGCCGAGCATGGATTTGACGCGCGGCGACCACCAAATCGGCGTGCTCGGAGAGCTCCAGTGTTCGTTCGGAAGCACACGGCCGTCCCAAAAGCCGTCGTTCGACCCTCGAATCACCATCTCCAACCGTTCTTCGCTGGCCTTCAGCGCCGACTCGGCTTGCTTACGGGCGGTAATGTCGCGAAAGACAACGACCGCGCCAACGACTCGCTCGGCCTCAGTATCAGTAATGGGAGTGCTGACATACTCGACAGGAAATGCGCTGCCATCCTTGCGCCAGAAGACTTCGTCGACCACGCGATGGACCAGTCCATCTCGGATGGCGGCACGTATGAGACATGCCTCCACCGGATACGGCGTGCCGTCGGGCCTGGTATGGTGGAGGACGTCGTGCATGTTGCGGCCCAACAGTTCCTCCACGGGGTAGCCCAACATTCCGGCTGCGCTGGCGTTGACGAAGGTCGTATTACCCTGATCATCGAGGCCGTAAATGCCTTCGCCGGCCTGTGTCAGAATGAGGGTGTGTTGATGCTGCAGTTTCTCGAGTGTCTGAGCCGCTTTCTTGCGCTCGGAGATATCGCGGATGATGCCGCTGTAGTAGCTGCCTTGTGCCGTTCTCCACGTCGCGAGGGACAATTCGATGGGAAACTCTTCCC
>DASTFK010000320.1:0-2392 GCA_035719945.1 Nitrospira sp. | reverse complement strand
ATACGGGGATCTTCAATGAGAACCGCTACTTCGATGTCTTTGCAGAATACGCAAAGAACTCGCCCAACGACATCCTTATAAAAGTCACAGTGGCAAACCGGGGGCCGGACGCGGCAATCTTGCACCTGCTCCCCAACATCTGGTTTCGCAATGACTGGTCATGGGGCCACGAAGAGGAAGGCTCCAGATTCAGGCCGAGTATCGTGCTCGAGAAACAAAGTCGGTTGGCGCTGAACCAAGATAGCCTGGGCCGCTTCTTCCTGGAAGCCGGTCCCGATTCCACAGGTGAACTCCCTACAGCTCTCTTCACGGAGAATGAGACCAATTCCCACCGCCTGTGGGGCTATGGAGACGGGAATGCGTTTGTGAAGGACGCCTTCAACGAATACCTCGTTCACGGCAAGACAACTGCCGTCAATCCAGCAAACACCGGCACGAAGGCAGCGCTGCATTACGCATTGCGAGTTCCCGCAGGTGGTATACAGACGATCTCTCTTCGCCTCTCCGCTGAAACGGAAGCACCCACCGACCCGTTCGGGCCATCGTTCGAACAAACCTTCGATGCGCGCCTCAACGACATGCACGCTTTCTATGACTCGGCCTTCATCGCCAAGTTCTCCGATTCCGAACGCGATGTCATCCGTCAGGCCGCGGCCGGTCTGCTATGGAGCAAGCAGTTCTACTATTACGTCGTCGAAGAATGGCTCCGTGGCGATCCCGCTTGTCCACGGCCACCCGCCAGCCGGCTCGGTGGACGCAATCACGAATGGGTTCATCTGTACAGCCGGGACATTATCTCGATGCCGGATAAGTGGGAGTATCCTTGGTTCGCCTCGTGGGACCTGGCCTTCCATGTAATCCCGATCTCCCGCTTAGACCCGGAATACGCCAAGGAGCAGCTCATCCTGTTCCTCCGCGAATGGTATATGCAATCCAATGGGCAGATCCCAGCTTACGAATTTGCCTTTGGCGACGTGAACCCGCCGGTGCACGCCTGGGCCGCTTGGCGTGTCTATAAGATGTCCGCCAAAGCTGGCATGCGCGACCGGGAATTTCTTGAGCGGGCTTTTCAAAAGCTGATCATCAACTTCTCTTGGTGGGTCAATCGCAAGGACCCCAACGGTGAGAATCTTTTTTCGGGCGGTTTTCTTGGGCTTGACAACATCGGCGTCTTTGATCGGTCGAAGCCATTGCCCAACGGTGGCACCCTGCTCCAGGCCGACGGCACCGCATGGATGGCGTTTTATTGCGGCACGATGCTAAGCATAGCGCTGGAGTTAGCTCGGGGCGACGGCACGCAGACGGACGCAGCCTACGAAGACATGGCATCGAAGTTCTTTATGCACTTCGTGCACATCGCCGATGCGATGAATCATCTTGGCGGCACCGGGCTATGGAACGAAGAAGACGGCTTTTACTACGATCAGGTCCACGCGGACGGTCGGGTGATCCCATTGCAGACGAGATCCCTCGTCGGCCTGCTGCCCTTGATCGCGGTCGAAGTCCTGGAGGAAGAGACTATCAAGAGGCTGCCAGGCTTCTACCATCGCTTCCAGTGGTTCATGAAGCATCGCGCTGACTTAGCCGGTGACATAAGCTACGGCGAAGTCGGCGACAATCGCCGGCTCCTTGCCATTCCGTCTCGCGACCGCCTTGAGCGAGTGCTGCGTTACATGCTCGACGAAAATGAATTCCTGTCGCCGCACGGTCTTCGTTCCGTATCGAAGTTTCACGGGAAGCATCCGTACGTCTTCAGCGCTGGCGGTGCCGAGCAACGCGTCGATTACGAGCCCGCCGAATCCACGACCTACCTTTTCGGCGGTAATTCAAACTGGCGGGGACCGGTCTGGTTTCCGATTAACTTCCTGATCGTTGAGGCCCTTGAACGTTACGCCCACTTCTACGGCGATACGCTGAAAGTTGAGTGCCCCACCGGATCAGGTCAAATAATGAATCTCCGCGAAGTCTCGCTCGAACTTAGCGCGCGTCTTGCCGGTATCTTTCTGCCTGATGAAAATGGCCGCCGTCCATGCCACGGCGACGATGCGCGCTTCTCGACCGACCCGCATTGGCGCAACCTCGTGAATTTCCACGAATACTTCCACGGCGAAACCGGCCGAGGTCTCGGTGCCAGCCATCAGACTGGCTGGACCGCTCTCGCCATCGGTTGCCTCGCCGACGTCGCCAGGAATCGCTAATACCACCCCCCTTGCTGCTGAAACCTGGATGCGTGAGTGGTCGCGGTGGCTACGAATGTTTTCTAGACATTCCGTCAGCTTCTTTCGATGAGCGGGCATCATCAGACGATGCGCCATCTCGATTTGTCGCTGTTCCGTCAAGCCACATCGCACCTTGGTTGTCCTCCGGCATCGCGTGGTTAATAACAGCATAT
>DASTFK010000319.1:0-7652 GCA_035719945.1 Nitrospira sp. | reverse complement strand
GTGGCCTTTGCGGCACGGACCTTGACCATCATGATGTTGGTTGCAAAGCGCAAAAACTCAGTGGGAAACCCTTCCGGTGCTTCGAACAGTGCGCAGGCCACTGCCCCGATGCTATTCCGGATGCCCAGGATCTCCACGTGTATTCCCGGCTGTGATGGCTGAGCGGAGCCGACCGTACTGACAAGAGACATCAGTATGAGTTCCGCGAGACAGATTAGCCGTGCAAGGGATAGTGGCGTACGGCTGTGCTTGTCCATCAGGGTGATGCGTGCTTGGTGCACATTCATCTAATGGTCGCTATAACTATGTACTTCGTCTACCCTGCAGGGCCCTAGGTTTCAGACTCAAACTGCTGCCCCGACATTTGCGACACGTTCGAATAAAATGGAGCATGACGATCGAAGTGATCACCAACTTGCTCACGACCACGGCGAAGAAGTGGTGGGATGATAATCCCTGGCGATTGAGTGCCGCCCTGTCATATTACACGCTCTTTTCTCTCGCGCCTCTCTTGACGCTCGCTGTTGCCGGTGCGGCAATGGCCGTTGATGAAACGGTCGTGCAAGAAGAATTACTGCGTCAGTTACAAGAGCTTATCGGGGGAAAAGGGGCGAATGCCCTGACCCCCATGTTGCACAGCGCCGGTTCCCCTGTTCACGGCACCCTCGCCACTCTGATCAGTCTCATTACCCTTTTCATTGTCTCTATGGGTATGTTCAGTGAACTGCAGGATGCGCTGAATTTCATTTGGCGGATTCCGGGGCATCGACGGAGTTCTGCGCTGTGGGGACTGCTTAGAACCCGGCTCTTCTCGTTTTTGCTGGTCATCGGAACAGCATTCCTTCTTTTCACTGCCTTAGTCCTGAACATCGTGATGGTTGCAGCAGCCAAATTCATTCACAGGGAGATGCCCGAACCCCAAGTCATTATGACGGTGATCAATATCATGGGATCTCCGGTGGTAATGGCCGTATTGTTCACACTGATGTTCAAAATTCTGCCGGAAGGGCATATTGCTTGGCAGGATGTCTGGATTGGAGCAATTGGCACTGCCGCCCTATTTACATTGGGAAAGTGGGCAATCGCGCTGTATCTGGGAGGGCCGGCGCTGACCTCAATGTACGGAGCCGCCAGTTCACTGATGGCGATCTTGGTGTGGGTCTATTACTCCGCCTTGATTTTCTTCCTAGGTGCCGAATTTACATATGTGTATGCGTATCAGTATGGCTCACGCCGTCCTACACGCAGCGCTGTAGTCGTGGAATAAAGAAGCCCCCTTGATCCAGACTTCGAACGCACCAGCTTGTAATGATAGCTTGCGGGCTTGGCCTGGTCTACGTAGTTTTACCTGGTGTCCCCAACGGGAATTGATGGCTTTTGTAAAGGCCTGAATGGTTCGTGGGGCATACCTTATTAAAAGATTCGTGACCGTCGCCTGAACTGCGGGTTACGAAATTCCGCCAGTCCAACTTCAGACAACCTACCCCACAAGAACCCACAACCAGGTGGCTCCTGAGATGGATACTGATGGGGCTGAGTTGTCCTGTCCTGGTAGCAGCGTGGTAGCAGAAAGTGGTCGGGGGTATAAGATTCTAAGAGGTTGCGTAGACCTTGCCGAACGATGGTCGCTGATTAAGAGTCCTATCGAAACCCTACCTCAGGACACTCAGCAAGAGGAATCATCAGAGAAAGCTGGGGCGTTCGAACTTTTAACGAAGGACAGTGCAGTAGATACCTTGTATGCGGTGATCCAGCGCGCGGTGGCCGCCGTTCAACCGGTGCTCATCCTGGAAGAGACGTCTAGCTCAGGTGTGGAACAATCAGACAAGCCGGCTCCGACCGAGCCCTTGTCGATGAAAGAACCGCAGATTTGACAGATGTTATCAAGCCTCAGAGTGCAGGATATGCTGGCTCACCGTTGAGCCGACAACTGGCGGTCGACGGCTCGAGCGGCGGACAAATGACTGAGCAGGTCCGGACGGATATATCGGAGGTGCTGGCGTAATGCTGGGTCGTCCATTGAGTCCTCTGTATCCTGGATGAGTCCGACCATCTGCTGATGAATGCTGATCTGTTGCTGGATATACGCTTCGTCAAAGTCACGGCCGGACTTCTTTACGAGCAGACGCTTGGACTCTTCTTGCATCTCCTCCAGCGCCGATGCCAGTGACGGTTTGTTGGGCTGTACATTTATTTTTTCGGCGAGATGCTGCCTGTCGACGATCGAAGTCCTATGTTCATGAGCGAGACGGGAGGCAAAAGAACGGACGTTTAGTGATGTTCCCTTCTCTTGCCCCAGTTCGCCGGCCTCAGCTTCGGTCTGGTCCATGGTGTTCAGGACTGCCACCACGTTGCCGTGGGACATCGTGAGGGGCATGACTCGCTCAGTAAAGGCACAGCTGCACAGCAGGCCTCCTCCCAACACAATACATACACATACTGAATGGCGCACTCTCGTGGAATTCATTTCAACCTACGGTGAAATGTAAGAGAACACGACAGCCGGAATGGCTCGATCAGCAGATCCCTGAATGAAAGGGGCTGCCGACCGGCCTATCCCAGCGGCCCAGCGGTCGGAAATTTACCAAAGCCAGAGAATCCCTACCGGTTCGAGGCCGGTTCCTTGCTTTAAATCTGCGCATATGATTTTTTGTGCTCATCCTAGTTGCCAAAAAGGCCTCGCTTCCATCGCGAGAAAGTCCTGTTTGCACTCCCCTTCACGCATTTCTCGAGTGCTCACGCGCCTAGCCGGTCCGCCGCACGAAGTTCTCTTTGAGCGTTTCGGCAGCTGTGTGTACCGCCTCTTTTGCCTTCTCTTTGCCTGTTTCGACATATTCCTTTCCTCGATCCGCAGCAGTTTCAATTGCCTCCTGGCCTTGTTCCCACAGGTCTTCGGCAGTTCGGCGAGCATACTTCCTCAACCGCTTTCGCGTCTTGGCTCCGGACTCTGGAGCGAAGAGTACGCCGACCGTAGCACCGACGGCCATGCCTGCTAGAACCAGTATGAACGCCTCCACAGGATTTCGTTTCAGCATGACGGGCTCCTTTCTTGAGATTTCGACCTATGTCCAGGCCTACGCTCCAACCTCGCTTCGGTTTCGCCGAGACGGGGCGTTCAGAACTTGGGTGCGTCTTGGCTCGCTTTCCGAGTCCCCTCGTCCTGGTTGCAGCTTTGCTTAGCCAGCATGCGCTGACCGGAACTACCACCCTTAGGAATTCTGGCGAGGCAGGCCTTCAGAGTGTCCTCGACGCCCGCCGCCGCCATCGTGCCAGGCTCTCCCGTCACAATAACAGGTGGGGCCCCTCCCGAAGGTTGATCCGCCGCCTGCGTAGCCAGCGCAGGGAGCCCGCAGATCAGCACCAACGATGTGAAGATGACGATGCGTCTTATGAATAGATAGATTCTCATTGCTCTTCCCTCCTTGGGATGTGGGGCTCAGGGGTGAAGAAGTTCATCATAGGCCCCATGTGTGATGACCCTCCCGGGCTTCATGCCTACCGTCTTACCCGTCGTCACGGATGCTCCTCGCAAAGAACTATGAACCCGGCACAACCGGCGCGCGAAACCGTTCGGCAATTCGGCGAAACTGGCGGCTGCACAGGGCGGCCACGCAAGCTGTACCGAGCAGGGCCGCACCGATTCCGAGTAGACTGACATGAGGTCCCATCGTATCGGCGGCCCAGCCGAATCCGGCCATGCCGGCCATCGCGGCGGCCATCGAGCCGGTGCTGAACGTCGTGAACACCCGCCCCATCAGCGGCGCCGGGGTCACTTCTTGAAGGACACCCCAGACAATCGGCATGAACAAGGCGGTGCTGCCGCCGATGATCAAGATTACGGCTCCGGCGATCAGCGGAGCCGTGAGCAGACTGAGGCCACACATCGCCACTCCACCTACTACCATCGAACGACAGATCAGCGTAAAGCGTCCGGCCAGATCGCCTTGGGCCAGTGAGGCCAGCCAAATCGAGGTGGCCAGCATCCCGGCGCCTAAGGCGGACCAGAGCACTCCCATCTCCACAGCTCCGGCGCCCAAATTCTGTTCGGCAAACATCGGTAGCATAAAGGCGAAGGCGCCGGCCCCCAGGCTATAGAGGGCGGCCGCCAACATGAGGACCAACACCGTCTGCGTGAAACACACGAATCGGACCCCGGCCATCAATTCCTGCCCCCAGGTGCCCCGAAACGTCTGGTCATGCGGGGAGACTTCAGGGATGCGGACGCGAACCCCCATTAGACAGAGGGCCGACACGAGAAAAGTCGCCGCATCGGCATACAAGACATTTTGTGAGCCGATTAGTGCGATACCGATACCGCCGACGAGAGGGCCGACAAGGAGGCCGATGTTGGTGGTCGTCTGCAGCAAAGCATTGGCTGCAGTGAGTTGATCCCGGCGCACAATCTGGGGCACGGCCGATGACAGGGCCGGTCCGAAGATAGTGGACACCACTGCCAACAGAAAGACCGCCACATACAACCGCTCAAGGGTCAATTCATTGCACGCGTAGAGGAGCGGAATGAGCAGGACCAGCAGCGTGCGTGCTACATCGACCCCGATCATCACGGATCTCTTGTTCACGCGATCCAGGTACACACCGACGACAGGCCCCAGGATCAACGGAGGGATCGTTTGCAAAAGCCCGATCATGACCATTTTCATGGCCGAACCGGTCATTTGATAGACGAACCATAACAGGGCCACGCGGTTTAAACTGTCTCCGATCTGCGAAGTCATCTGACCCCAGAACAACAGACCGAAATCGCGCGTCTTGAGCAATTGCCATCCGGGAGCGCCTTTCGGAATCAGCAGCTCGCTGGTGAGATCGGCACGGACCGCACTCGACATGTATGCTCCTTGCTTGGCTCGATGGTTCGGGCTCGACAGAGTTCACGGTGTCGGCACACCCAACGACGCCTACACTCTCCTAGAAACAGTGGGAGGCGGCCAGGGACCCCGCGCGTTTGAACCCCGTCCTTCGATACACGAACGACGCCGTCCTGCTGTGTCAAAGCGATACAATCAGTGCCTGAAAAGTGCTTACGAGAACGTCTGGCGTTGGAGCGTCGGAGACTGGAGAATCGGTCGCGCGAGGAAGGACCAGGGAACGCGAGGGATGGGACAGCCAGCGGGGCTGAAACGTCGTTCTTCAATACTGCGCGCGGAGAGGCACTTAGTCAAGCCGTATTATCGGCTCCGATTCGCCTAGGAGCGGCCCCTCCCGCTGGTTATCACGGTGGACGACGGATCAGAGATCTCGTCGAGTGGAGCCTGCGGGCCTCAATCGAAGCACCCGCACCGACCGCGCCTCGACCTCGTACCGTTCGCCGCCTTTCAGCACCGTCACCTGCCTCGGGGACACTCCCTTCGCATCTGTGTCCAGGAGCTGGTGCCACCGAACTCCCCGTTTGTGCGCCGGCAATGTGAAGGGGAGAGGTGTATGATCCGCATTCAGCAGAATCAGCAAGGTGTCATCCGCAACCGCCCGGCCCTTCTCATCCGTCTCCGCCATGGCATCACCGGCGAGACGAAGCATGAGGGAGCGGACAGAGCCCCTGTTCCAATCCTCGTCAGTCATTCCCTGCCCATCAGGACGCAACCATGAGATGTCCTTGACCTCCGATCCATGGATCCGGCGTCCTTGAAAAAAACGCCGCCGCCTGAGAACCGGGTGCTTCTTCCGCAGCCCAACAAGACGTTGTGTGAATACCATCAACTCACGGGCCGCACGGTCCAGTTTCCAGTCGTACCAACTGAGCTCATTGTCTTGGCAGTACGCATTGTTGTTGCCCTGCTGCGTCCGGCCGATCTCGTCGCCCCCGCAGATCATTGGGACACCCTGCGAGAGCAGGAGCAATGCCAGGCAGTTCCGCTTCTGTCGCTCTCTCAGCTCGTTGATGGCAGGATCGGCGGCCGGCCCCTCGACGCCGCCATTCCAGCTCAGGTTGTCGTCCGTGCCGTCACAGTTGTTTTCACCATTCGCTTCGTTGTGCTTGTGGTCGTACGAGACGAGATCGTGGAGTGTGAATCCATCGTGTGCCGTGATGAAATTGACGCTCGCAAAGGGGCGCCGCCCGCTCATACTGTAGAGGTCGCTGCTCCCGGTCAGCCGGTACCCCAACTCCGCCACCTGGCCTCCATCACCTTTCACGTACCGCCGGATGCTGTCCCGGTACTTGCCGTTCCACTCGGCCCAGCCGACCGGAAAGTTGCCAACCTGATAGCCCCCTTCGCCCACGTCCCAGGGCTCCGCGATCAGCTTGACCTGGGACAGGATGGGATCCTGGTGGAGGATGTCGAAGAAAGCGCTCAGCCGGTCGACGGCATGTAGTTCTCGCGCGAGCGTGGAGGCGAGATCGAAACGAAATCCGTCCACGTGCATCTCCGTCACCCAGTAACGCAGACTATCCATGATGAGTTGCAGGGTCCGGGGATGCATGACGTTGAGCGTGTTCCCGCAACCCGTATAGTCCATGTAGTAGCGATTGTTGTCCGCCATCAGTCGGTAATAGGTGGCATTGTCGACCCCTCGAAACGACAGGGTGGGACCGAGGTGATTGCCCTCCGCCGTATGGTTGTAGACCACGTCCAGGATGACCTCGATTCCCGCGCTGTGGAGGGTTTTGACCATGCTCTTGAATTCCCGTACGTGGCGGCCTCGAACCGGCGATCTGGCGTAGCGACTATCGGGGGCAAGAAAGCCGATGGTGTTGTAACCCCAGTAGTTTGTGAGGCCGCGATCATACAGGTGTTTGTCGCAGACGAAATGCTGGACGGGTAGCAACTCAAGGGCGGTCACCCCCAGAGCAAGCAAATGGTCGATCACGGCGGGTGTTGTCAGGGCGGAATAGGTTCCACGCATGGGTTCTGGGACGTCGGGATGTCGGGCGGTGAAGCCTTTGACGTGCACTTCATAGATGATCGTTTTGTCCCAGGCCGTCTTGAGCAGATGATCTTCGCCCCAGGTGAACGCCGGATCGATGACGACACACTTAGGCATGTGCCCGGCGTTGTCCTGGGTGTTGAATGAGAGATCGGCCTTGGGATCCCCGATGGTGTAGCCAAACATGGCGTCGGACCACTGGATCGTGCCGGCGATGGATTTGGCGTATGGGTCGATCAAGAGGTTGTTCGGATTGAAGCGGTGCCCGGCTTCTGGTTCATAAGGGCCATGGACTCGGTATCCATAATGCTGTCCGGGCAGTAGCTCCGGCAGGTACACATGCCAGACCTGATCGGTTTGCTCCTCCACTCGAATGCGCGCCGACTCTCTGTCGGAGTCGGGTCCGTCGAACAGGCAGAGTTCCACAGCCGTGGCATTCTCGGAAAAGATGGCGAAGTTGACTCCCTCGCCATCCCAGGTGGCTCCCAATGGATAGGGGCTTCCAGGCCAAGTTCTCACTTCTCTTCCGTCCCTATATTTGCCTATTGGTCGTGAAGTATATCTTGATATGTAGATGATGCCAGGATCTCAGCGACTGGCAGTGTCAAGTAACTATGGTGAAGACCCACCAGAGAAAGCAGACGATTGCCATCACCACCCCCACGAAGGCGTATGTGTCTAACTTTTCCATCGTCCTCTGTCTCATCGCGTCCTCGTGTGGTTGGGGCCTGTGAGGCGTCAGCACGCGTGTCTCCGACAGTGAACATATG
>DASTFK010000318.1:0-2556 GCA_035719945.1 Nitrospira sp. | reverse complement strand
TGTTTGGTGCCGGTTAGCGCCAGGTCTTCGCGAAGGACTTCCAGAAGCGTCTTATGAGGAGCAAAGGCCACCTCGACCGGCTCGCCATTCACCCGCAGGGAAATGTGCGCTTTTGTCAGCTGCGCATTGCCTTTCTTCTTCGCGGTTTTCGCCTTCCTTGCCGTTGGACTCACGCGTTCCGACCTCCTGGCGCATCTGACCGGGATATTATCACCGTTGCCGACTCCCGGGCACCAACCCGGCTTTCGCCCGAGCGCTCCTGGCCGTTCGGTCAAAAGATTGGACGTAAGTTGATGTTTTTCTCCGTACTTCTGATAGATTCTTCCCCTTTACGGACCGCAACTGTGGATAGTCATTCCCCCCTTGTGAGCAGAACAGGGGGACGAAGGGTGCATCGTGTCTGAGAAGGTCAAGACCATCGCTGAAGTGGTGAAGACAGTTCCCGACGGCTCCCACATCGCATTAGGCGGCTTTGCCATCGCCCGCAACTCGATTTCCGTCGCGCATGAACTGATCCGCCAGCAAAAGAAGAATCTCACGCTCTCGCAGAGCGTCGTGGGCCTGGAAACGGATCTGCTGGTCGGGGCGGGGCAGGTGAAGCGTCTGATCATGGGTGGCGGCTCGCTCGACCGGTTTGGTCCCGTGCACTGCGTGAACCGGGCGCGCGAGGCGTCGCGGGAGTTCGCCCACGACTACAGCAGCCTCTCGATCACCTTCCGCTATCTTGCCGGGTCGCTGGGCATTTCCTTTATTCCGATCAAATGTCTGCTGGCGTCCGAGATTCTGGAGCGGCTGGAGGCGGGATCGGCGGCCGAAGACGTGCGGCGAATGAAGTGCCCTTTTACCGGGGAGGAATATCTCCTGATGAGGGCCTTGAACCCCGATGTGTCGTTTATCCACGTTCAGATCGCGGACCGCGACGGGAACTGCCAGATCGATGGGCCCACCTGGTCGAACGAGGTGCAGGTCAAGGCCGGCAATCGCATCGTCGTCGTCACCGAGGAATTGGTGCCGACTGAAGTCATCAGGCGCAATCCGGAGCGGACGATAATCCCGGGCCACCGGGTCGAGGCGGTGATCCACCAGCCGTTTGGCGGGCACCCCACCGGGGTCTTCGGGTGCTACGACTACGACGCGGAACACTTGAAGCTCTATGTGAACCACTCCAAGCGCGCAGAGACGTTTCCCGAGTACGTCAAGAACTACATTCTTGGCACCAAGGACCATTGGGAATATCTGGAGAAGGTGGGCGGCGCGAAACGCATGAGCGAACTGAAAGCCGTGCAGATTCAGGGTTACTAACAACAACTCACAACTTGCAACTTACAACTTACAATTCGGAACTTGGCTGCACGGAAGCGCAAGGTGCACTACGCGCCGGGAGACAAGCGATGCCAGACGTCATGCCAGAAGCCCAAGTCCGCGCCACTGAGATCATGGCGGCCGCAGGAGCCAGAGAGCTCCATGACGGCGAGGTCGCCGTTGTCGGGATCGGCCTGCCGCAGGTCACCGCCATGCTCGCCAGGCGGACCCATGCGCCCACGCTGACCACGCTTCTCGAAATCGGCGTGATCAACATGGACCCCAAGGACACGCCGGTCGGCCTCGCCGACTCCCGAAGTTTCTATCGGGCGACCTGTTGGAGCGGCTTTCTCGACATCATGGGCATGAACCTGCATCGCGGTGTGGTGGATGTGGGATTTCTCGGGGCGCTCGAAATAGATCGCTACGGCAACATCAACACGACCCTCTTGAAGGAGGAGTCCGGGAAGATCCGCTATTTCAACGGCAGCGCCGGCGGCAACGATGTGGCCTCGCTGGCCAAGCGCGTGATGATGATCCTGCGGCACGACAAGCGCAAGCTGCTGAATGCCGTCGCCCACCTCACGAGTCCCGGCTTTGTGGGTGGAAAGAGCCGCCAGGAGCTGGGTCTACGCGGAGGAGGTCCACACCGCGTCATCACAGACAAGGCCGTCCTCGGATTCGATTCGGACACTCGTTCGGCGACGCTGCTCTCATTGCATCCGGGGATTCAGCTGGATGACGTCCTGGCCAGTACGGGTTTTCCCCTGCAGACCCCCAAGCAGATTCCCCTGACGCCGCTGCCGACCGCAGAGGAGTTACGCCTGCTGCGGGAAGAGATCGATCCGAATCGTGTCTACATAACGTAACGCCCTGCTACAGTCCTCGCGCTGGATCCGCCATCGAAAGTGAGGAGCCGATCGTGATCTACGACATCGAGTTGAATTCCGCCGCTCATTATCCCGTTGCGGGAATCGTGGAATTGTCGCCACTCATCGAGCAGGCCGGGTTTGGCGCCTTCTGGAAAGGCGAATCGAACAGCACCGACCCGCTGATCCTGCTGTCGGGAATTGCGGCGCGGACCAAGAAGCTCAAGTTGGGGACGGCCATTTATCACATATACGGCCGCAGTGCGGTCACTCTTGGCATCCAGTCCGCCACCCTGCAGGATCTCTCGGACGGGAGGCTTCTGCTGGGGCTCGGCGTCGCCAACAAGACGATTGCCGCCTGGCACGGAGGCACGTTCGACCGCCC
>DASTFK010000317.1:0-4867 GCA_035719945.1 Nitrospira sp. | reverse complement strand
CGGCAATCAGGCCATCAACTCATTCTGATCTCCGGCGCGCCGGACTTCCTGATTACGCCGCTTGCCTCCGCATTGAACGTGCCTACGCTGTTTGCGGCACGGTTGGAGCGTGTCGGCGGCCGCTATACCGGCGCGGTCGTTCCTCCCCTCCCCTACGGGATCGGAAAGCGGCAGCTCATCGTGTCGCATGCTCAGGAAAAAGGTCTCGAGCTGGCGAGCTCGTTTGCCTACGGCGATAGCCCGGGCGACACGGAAATCCTCACGCTCGTAGGATACCCGGTGGTCGTTAATCCGATCCGGGGCATGCGGCGCATTGCACGCGGTCGAGGCTGGCCGATCGTGGATTGGACCTAACATGCGCGTTACAGAAATTTTTCATAGCATCCAAGGCGAATCGAGCTTTGTCGGGCAGCCCTGCGTCTTCATACGGCTGACTGGCTGTCCGCTGCGCTGCACCTGGTGCGATACGGAATATGCCTTTTATGGAGGAAACGAACAGTCCATTGAACACATCCTGGGGAAGATCGAGTCCTATGGTTGCCGGCTCGTGGAAATTACGGGTGGCGAACCGCTCGCCCAATCGGAGGCCTTTCCACTGATCACCAAGCTCTGTGAGCGAGGGTATGACGTCTTGATTGAAACCAGCGGTGCCATCGATACCGCCGCCGTCGATACGCGGGCTCATGTGATTCTCGATGTGAAATGCCCCGGCAGCGGCATGTCGGACCGGATGCACTGGCCGAATCTGGATCGGTTGACCATGAAGGACGAAGCCAAGTTCGTGCTGGCAGAGCGGGCCGACTATGAATGGGCGCGTCAGGTGCTTGAACAGCACGAGTTGGCGACCCGCTGCACCGTCCTCATGAGCCCCGTCTTCGGCTCGCTGGATCCACGACAGTTGGCGGAATGGGTATTGGCGGACCGGCTGCCCGTTCGGCTGCAGCTGCAGCTGCATAAGTTGATTTGGGCACCCGACATGCGTGGGGTATGAAGGATATCGGCGCTGAGAATCTGACAAATACACAGGGCGGGGAACGACGAGAGAAAGGGAACGTCGAATGAAGATGATGCAGATCGACACGAAAGTGGGTCGTGCTGAGACGGAAGCGGCGGAACTGCTCGTACTCACGCATTGTGAAGGAGAGCCTCTGAGCAGGCCGGACGCCTCCGGGCTCGATAAAGTCCTCGGCGGATCCTTGCGTGACTTGCTGCAGTCACGGGAGTTCGAGGGGAGAGCTGGAGAAGCTCTGGTCTATCACACGCATGGCAAGGTGCCTGCCAAACGTCTCCTGTTGGTCGGGTTAGGAAAGAAGCACCAGCTGACGTTGGACGCGATCCGCCAAGCGCTGGGCCATGCGGTGAAGCGAGTGCGCCAATGCAAGGTCGATTCATTTGCGGCCGTGGTGCCCGCCGTGACTCCCAAAGGACAGACTCCGCTCGAGGTGGCACAGGCAATGACGGAAGGCGCGATTCTTGGGAATTATCAATTCACCGCCTATCGGAGCGACAACGGCACACCGACCAATGTTGAACGGATGACCATCCTGACCCAGCAGAAAGCTCAGCTGCGACCTTTGTCGGAAGGCAGTCGTCGCGGGCTGGCAACGGCGGAAGCCGCCGTGCTCGTGCGCGACCTCTGCAACCATCCGTCGAACGTGATGACGCCGACTCGCATCGCCAACGAAGCCAAGAAAGTCGCGAAGGAGGAAGCGCTGAATCTGAAGATTCTCGAACAAAAAGATATGGAGCAGCTAGGCATGGGCGCCCTCTTGGGCGTCGCCCGCGGCAGCCATGAACCGCCCAAGTTCATCATTCTGGAATACAACGGAGCGAAGAAGAAGGACGAGCGCCCGGTGGTCTTGATCGGGAAGACGATCACATTCGACACCGGAGGGATCTCGCTCAAGCCCGCCGAGAACATGGAACACATGAAGGCGGACATGACCGGTGGCGCCGAAGTCCTTGCCGCGGTCAGGGCGGCTGCTCGCCTGCGGTTACCCGTGCGTCTGGTCAGCATCCTGCCGGTGGCGGAAAATATGCCGGGAGGACGTGCGATGAAGCCAGGGGACATCGTGAAGACGCTGTCTGGGAAAACGGTTGAAGTGCAGAACACGGATGCGGAAGGCCGGTTGATCCTCGCCGATGCCCTTGCCTACGCCCAGCGCTACAATCCCGCTGCGCTGGTGGACATTGCGACGCTCACCGGCGCCTGTGTGGTCGCGCTCGGCCAATTTGCCATCGGCATGTTCGGCACCGACGACAAATTGAAGGCACAGGTGCAGAAGTCCGGCCAAAAATCCGGCGAGCGGGTGTGGGAAATGCCTCTGTGGGAAGAGTATTTCGAGCAACTGCGCAGTGACGTCGCCGACATGCGCAACATCGGCGGACGCGGCGGCGGCATGATCACGGCGGCTTTGTTTTTGAGCAAGTTCGCCGGCGATGGTCCGTGGGTCCACATAGACATTGCCAGCACCGATTGGAGCGAGCGGGAACGGGCTTATATTCCAAAAGGGCCGACCGGCATCGGCACCAGGCTCTTGATCCAATACCTCATCGATCGGAGCCTGTGACGTGGCGCGTCTCGAACTGACGTCACGCGAGAAGATCGGGCAGCTCTTCATGGTCGGCTTCCTGGGCACGAGCGTGACCCCGGATCTGGCCGCCTTCCTCAAGGATTACAAGCCTGGCGGCGTCATTCTCTTCTCGAGGAATCTGGAATCGGTCGAGCAGATCGTTCAGCTGACGAACGACCTCCAGCAATGCAGTCCGAAATCACCTTTGTTGATCTCGATCGATCAAGAAGGTGGTCGGGTCTCGCGCCTGCCCAAGGGCTTTACCATTTTCCCGCCCGGCGAACTCATCGGCCAATGCCATTCCGGCGAGCTGGCCTATGCGGCCGCCGCGACGATTGCCAAAGAGCTGAGAGCCGTTGGCATCAACATGAACATGGCGCCGGTGTTGGACGTCAACAGCAATCCCGACAATCCCGTCATCGGAGATCGGGCCTTCGGCTCCTCGGCCGACACCGTTATCGAAATGGGATTGATCACCGCTGCCGGGCTTCAAGATTCCAAGGTTGTGGCCTGCGGCAAACATTTCCCTGGCCATGGTGACACGAACGCCGATTCGCACAAAGAGCTGCCGGTGGTTGAAGCGCCGCGAGAGCGGTTGGAAGCCGTCGAGTTTCCTCCGTTCCGTCGTGCCGCCACCGCAGGCATCGCGACGCTGATGACGGCCCATGTCCTTTACAAGGCGCTGGATGATCAGCTTCCCGCAACCCTCTCTCCCAACATCATCACACACCTCCTGCGCGAACAGATGGGCTACGACGGAGTCGTGCTCACGGACGATCTCGAGATGCACGCGATCGTCGACCATTATGGACCTGGGGAGGCGGCAGTGCGCGCGTTTCTGGCGGGCTGTGACATGCTTTTGATCTGCAAGGAGCGCGACCGGGAGATTGCTGCGTTTGAGGCAATGGAGAAGGCCGTCGCGTCAGGGACGATCGACACGTCGCGGCTAGATCAGTCAGTCGCGCGCATCCAGCGGATCAAGCATCGCTATCTCCTGCCGTATCGGCCGGTGGTGATCTCCGACGCGAAGTTGATCGCCGGGTGCCGGACGCACCAGGCGTTGTTGCAGAGCATCCGACAGGCGAATCTCCGCATGGAGCGGAAATCCACAGCGAAGATCGTCTAGCCGTCAACCCGAACAGCGAGCCGGTGCTCATGGGCCTCAAGAAAGGCGATCTCATCGACGAACGCAAACGGCATCCTGAGTCCTGCGGACTCGTCCTCAAAGTCATGGGCGGCGGCGAAGGGTTCGAGAAAATCATCTGCTGTGACCATGAATTGACCGAGACGGATCTCGTCCCTTCGCTGGTCACGTCAAAGGGGCGAAGGCGTGGCCAGCTTCCTGCGGCCATGATTCTCGATGAAAAGAAATTGTACCCGGACTCATGCGGCCTGCGGGTCATGATCATGGACGGCGGGGCGGGCTTTAAAGAGATTCGATGCTGCGGCCATTCGTTGACGCTCAGTTCCAAGCGAGAGCTGCGCTATGACCAGATGAGAGGATCCGAGCCGCCGCCGAACACGCCGGAGGGGAATGCATAGTCCATCTCACGGAGGTGCCCATGCAGGACCGTAAGGAAGTCATGAAGCGCTGGTGCGGCGTGATGGAGTGGCTCGACCGGCTCGGTTACCTGACTGCAGGCTTCAGTCTACTCGTGCTCGGCATGCTCATCTTCGCTCATGCCTGGTACGTCTTCATGACGAAGGCGGGGGTCGCCGGACTTTTGCCTTCCGGCTTGAAGCTCTTAAACGATCTGCTGCTCGTGATCATTTTGCTCGAGCTGTTCCGAACCGTCATCCGGTTCTTGCAGACTGAAGTGCTCGACCTGGAGCCCTATCTCGCGGTTGGAATCATCGCCTGCACCAGGCGGGTGCTCACCGCCAGTGCGGAGCTCTCCCACCAGCTCAACATCACCGAAACTCAGTTTTATCAATACCTCATGGACGTCGGCTTGAATGTGACGGTCATCATGGTCCTGGTGGTGGGCGTCTTCCTGGTGCGCAAACGTCCGACCCAATCGTTGGCCGTGTCTTCCTAGGACGACTCCGAGGCGGCCAGGCAGGCCGCCTTCTTGCCTCCCCCTGCCGGTTGTGGCATCATGCCCCTCCCTGGAGAGCGGCATGGCGCCATTGCTGGAATACGTCGGGTCCGTGCATATTTACCTCGGGCCGTACAGGGGGAATCCGATTGCCCTGTATCTGAAACGATCCGACAGCTCATGTCAGATTGGCCCGAAAGTCTACCCCTGGAACGTGGTGGTAGGCATCGGCGAGTCGCCCAACAAGGCAGCGGC
>DASTFK010000316.1:0-3335 GCA_035719945.1 Nitrospira sp. | reverse complement strand
CCGTGACCAAAATGATGTGTTCCATGCTAGGCCGTCAGAATCGTGTCTTTATCCTGTGGAGCCGTCTTGGCCGTGCCACTCTGCTTTTGCTTCAACTCCGGCGGATCCTCCAGAATCATCTCGTGATTGCAACCGCCGGCGGGAATCATTGGATAGACGTTTTCGAAGGGATGCGTCGGCACGTCGACGATTACCGGCCCCTTGGCCGCGATGGCTTCCTTCAGCACGCCGTCAAGGTCACCCACTTTCCCGGGACGCAATCCGACCGCCCCATACGCCTCAGCCAGCTTGACGAAATCCGGCGTCGTATCGAGGTAGCTGGAGGCATAGCGTCCTTCGTAGAAGAGGTCCTGCCATTGCCGAACCATGCCGTGGAACCCGTTGTTCAAGACAATCACTTTCACGGGAAGCTTGTGCACGACCGCCGTGGCCATCTCCTGCATGTTCATCTGCACGCTGCCGTCGCCGGCAATGCAGAGCACGAGCCGGCCAGGAAAAGCCGCTTGCGCACCCATGGCCGCGGGGAAGCCGAATCCCATCGTGCCCAGGCCGCCTGAGGTCAACCAGCGGTTGGGCTTGGCCATCTTGAAGTATTGCGCAGCCCACATTTGATGCTGGCCGACGTCCGTAGAGACAATCGGGTCCAGATCCTTGGTCAATTCGTACAGGCGCTTGATGACTTGTTGCGGCTTGATCGGTCCTTCGGCTTCCTGTTGGTAAGCGAGCGGATGGGACCGCTCCCATTCACGAATCTGGTCCCACCAGGCCTTGCGGAGTTCCTTTTGTTCGCCGTTCACGGTCGCCTTGAGAATCTGGTTTAACTCTCGAAGGACAGCCTTGCAGTCGCCGACAATCGGGATATCGACGTTAATGTTCTTTCTGATCGAGGTCGGATCGATGTCAATGTGAATGATCTTGGCGTAGGGACAGAACTCCGACACCTTGCCGGTCACCCGGTCATCAAAACGTGCGCCGATCGCCACGACGAGGTCGGAATAATGGACCGCCATATTGGCTTGATAGGTTCCATGCATGCCCATCATGCCGAGAGACAACGGATGCTCTCCCGGGAACGCGCCCAGTCCCATGAGCGTCATGTCCACTGGAATCTGCGTGAGTTCCGCAAGCTCGATCAATTCCTTGGAAGCTCCGGAGAAGATGACGCCGCCGCCGACGTAGAGAATCGGCTTTTTGGCCTTCATAATCGCTTCGGCCGCTTGTTTAATCTGCCACTTGTTGCCTTCGTACGTCGGGTTATAGCCCCTGATCGACACGGAATTGGGATAGTTGAATTCCGTCTTGTCCATTGAGACATCTTTGGGAATATCCACCAACACAGGCCCCGGACGGCCGGTGGTGGCAATATAGAACGCCTCTTTGATCGTGGCGGCCAACTCGTTCACGTCCTTGACAAGAAAATTGTACTTCGTACACGGACGACTCAGGCCGACATTGTCCGCCTCCTGGAACGCATCGTTGCCGATGAGGCTCGTCGGGACCTGCCCGCTGAAGCAGACCAGCGGGACGGAGTCCATATAGGCATCCGCCAGGGCGGTAATGACGTTCGTCATCCCAGGTCCTGACGTCACTAAGCAGACACCCGCTTTCCCTGTAGCCTTTGCATACCCCTCTGCCATGTGACCGGCCCCTTGCTCATGGCGGGTCAAGATCACCTCGACGTCCTTTTGCTGATAAAGCATGTCGAAAATCTTAAGCACAACGCCCCCAGGCAGCGCGAAAAGCGTCTTCACGCCTTCACGTTTGAGGCATTCGATAAAGATTTCGGCGCCTGTCAGTTTCATACTGAGCCTCCTCTCCTGCTCCGTGACGATACACGGATGGAGACACCCATCCCTTTGCGGCTATCGGTGGTTACACTAACTATTCAGAAATATCTGAAAAATCAATGAGAAAGATCAGAGATCCTAGCACCACGGTCCTGCCAGGTCAATAGGAGAACCCCGCGCTGCCGAGCGAGATCCCATACTGGATCATGAGCAGGCGGTCGTTGCAGAAAGGGCGCGGTGGAGAGGACTTATAAGCCGGATTCTGTCCCGCCAAGGATATGCTCCTTGACAGTAGTGATCATTTCTCTGGGATCCGAGTTACCTCGAACCTCAAGCGACCTACCCGAAGACCTCGGCCGGGCCAGCCGGTCGCTGCATTCCAAGGAATGCGGCAGTTGTCTTCCTATTTGGTCTTGCATCGAGCGACGCTTACCGTGCCGGTGATGTCGCCATCCCCGCGGTGGGCTCTTACCCCACCGTTTCACCCTTGCCTGATCCGCTGCGACTCGATTGGGATCCCGTCGCTTTGGCCATCGGCGGTCTGTTCTCTGTGGTGCGGGTGTCGGATCGCTCCGCCTGGGCGTTACCCAGCGCTCTGCCCCTGAAGTCCGGACTTTCCTCTCGTCGCATGACGAGCGATCACCCGGTCCTCTCCCTCACGCAACGATCAGTATAGAAAACGGCCGAGCCGGATGCAAGAAGCGGCAGGAATACCGGTGACGGGCTAGTGGCCGATCGGCGGCAATTCAGCGGCCGGAATGGATTGCTTTGATTGATAGATCGCCATCGCCTCAGGCATCCATTTCTTCAGTTGATCGATGCGTGTTTCGTTGCTCGGATGGGTCGACATGAATTCTGGAGGCGCACCTCCTCCGGACATGCGTGCCATTCGCTCCCACAATGCCACCGATTCTCGAGGGTCATACCCGGCATCGGCGGCAAGCAGAATGCCGATGTAATCCGCTTCCGATTCATGTTTTCGGCTGAAGGGAAGCAGCATCCCGACTTGAGCGCCCACTCCCAGCGCCGCCATGGTCGCCTGTCCCAGCGCGACGTTGCCCGTCCCGACGCCGGCCGCTGTCCCCAGCACTTGGATGCCGATGTTCGTCGCCTCTCCCTGACTCATCCGCTCGCCTCCGTGGCGCGCCAACGCATGGACGACTTCATGCCCCATCACTGCCGCCAGCCCTGCTTCCGTCTTCGCCATTGGGAAAATGCCCGTGTACACGGCCATTTTTCCCCCTGGTAGCGCAAACGCATTGGCAGTTTTATCGTCCTTGAACACCGTCACTTCCCATTGAAACTGCTGCGCCGTCTCGGCGTACTTCGACCGTTTCGCCGCTTCGATGATGCGGGCGGCCACCCGTTTGACCGGTTCGATCTCACGCGGGTCTTGCGACTGCTTCATCTTGGGGTCGGTTTTCACCTGATTGTACGCCTGTACTCCCATTTGCATTTCATCCGACACCGACGTCATGAGAAACTGTGATCGCCCGGTGTAAGGATTTGTCTCGCATCCGCTGACCAAGCCGAGTGGCAGAAGAAGAC
>DASTFK010000315.1:0-2594 GCA_035719945.1 Nitrospira sp. | reverse complement strand
CAGCTCAATCATGGTAAAGAGCGTCAGTAGCACCGCCAGTCCAAAGGCCGCTTCATAAGGCCATGGGGGGTGAGAGCCGGCTTTGGTCGCTCGGCCGCTGAAATCCGTGTTCAGCCAATAGGCGAGCCACACCAGCAAGATGACCGTCGCCACCCATAGGGATTCTGAACACAGTGCAATGCCAAGTCCTATCAACGCGACGGCTCCCATGGTCGTCAGAGAGGAGGGCAGCACGTCGGGTCTCACTCTGAGCAAGACATAGCCGATCATTGCCGCCAAGACTATCAGCAATCCGCTTTGACTCAGGAAGGTGGCGGTCCTTCCCTGAGTAGGGCTTTGACCGATCGTGGTCATCAGCGCCAGTACGACGGCCAACGGCGGCGTCACCGTCATCAACGCCGAGGTGAAGGACGCGAACCGGTCTTCCCATGGATGGGCGACGACCGCGCCGATGAGCACGCCAAGGACCGCCCCTGCCACGATATCCGTGAGGAAATGCGAGGCTCGAAACAGGCGGCTCACGGTCACGGTAAGCGCCCAGAGAATCACCAACCAGCGAACCTTTGGGAACCTGACTGCCAGAACCGTCGCGACTGCGAAGGTCGCCATGGAATGCCCGGAGGGAAACGAATCCCATCCAGCGCCGCCAAAGGGGAAAAATTCGGAATTGCCCGTGTGCATGAATTTCGGGCGCGCTCGTCCCACGAGATGCTTGAGGGCGGTATTGACTCCGCCTGCCACCAGATGGGCAATGAGAGTTTCCCACCCAGCGCGCTTGAGGCTGGCACGCCCAAGCGCATAACCGGCCGCGAGGAGTACGGCGTTCACGAGGAGAAGGGACTCGCCCTTGCCCACCTCGTTGCCGACATCACTGAGCTGACGCAGCCATGGATTATGGAGGTGATCGATATGGAAATCGTTGAGCGACCGTACGAAGCGGGTCAAGGAGGCATCGAATTCGATCAATCGGACAAACGTGAGCAGCAGCGCCAGGCCACAACAGGCCAGCGACAAGTAAGGGAGGAGACGGCCCGTCCCCTGCTCACGAGCCGTCACCATCACGGTATCCAGTCGGCGAGAAACACATTGAATTCGCCCGGTGACTTCGACAACCGGTCGGACACCCAGACCAGCCGCTTCCCGTCGGGGGAAAACATCGGAAAGCTGTTGAAATGGCCCTCGACCGTGACCCGCTCGAGTCCCTTTCCGTCGTCATCGATTAGAAAGAGATGGAAACTCGGACGCCCCCCCTCCCCTCTGGTCTCGACGTTAGAGGAAAAGATGATGCGCTTGCCGTCCGGATGAAAGAACGGCGAAAAATTTGAGGCGCCGTTGGCGGTGACTTGACGCTTGCCGCTTCCGTCAGCGTTCATGACAAAAATTTCAAGCTGGCCCGGCTCGACCATCCGTTGGCCGAGCAGTTCTTTGTACCGGGATACTTCAGCCGGATCGGTCGGATGAGACGCCCGGTAGACGATGCGTTTGCTGTCCGGCGAGAAGAACGCTCCGCCGTCGTATCCGACCTCATCGGTGAGCCGGCGCGGTTTCGTTCCATCCAAATTCATCGCGTAGAGATCGAGATCGCCGTCCTTCACGGACGTCCAGACGATGGTCTTTCCGTCCGGGGAAACCGTCGCTTCCGCGTCGTATCCCGGCGTCGCGGTGAGTCGTTGCATCTCCTGCCCATCGATGCGCACGGCATAGAGGTCATAGTCATCCAGCGCCCAGCGATAGGCCCCGTCACGCTTGGGCTTTGGCGGGCAGTTGGGTCCTGACGCATACGTCGACGAATACAACACGCGGCGGTCACCTGGGAAAAAATAGCCGCAGGTCGTGACGCCCGTCCCGGTGCTTACCAAACGAATGGTCTCGCTGTCGAGGTCCATCACGTACATCTGATAGCAGCCGAGGCCTTCTTCAGCCGGTTTCAGCGTGGCGGCGAAGGAATCTTTCATCCAATTATTCGTAGACTGGAAAATCAGTTTGGTGCCGTCGAATGAAAAATAGGCTTCGGCGTTTTGGCGGCCGAAGGTCAGCTGGCGAATGTTCTTCAAGTGACGTTCTGGGCTCACTGCAGCCTGCGGCGCGGCGGTTGGCCCGCCGGCATAGCCCGGCTGGAGACACCATGCAAATGCCGCCACCACTATCATCGTGAGCGTCCTAGCGGTCCGACACAGACTCATCGATCAACACCTCCATTCGAGCCTGGGAAGGCTCCCACTCGCCGCGCGCGATCGGCTTGCCGTGCTGAAAGACGACGAAGCTGTTCCAGCCGTAAAAGAACAGCAACCGGGCGACGGTGGTCGCGGCCTGCGGGGAAATTGCGTACAGCCATGTCACGACGCTGCCCGGATGATCCCGTCGATGACAGCTCACTAGTGCGGCAATGGCCGGTCCGTCATAGGTCGTCCCCTCGATGGTGACGCCTGCTTCGCGGAGCTGGACACGAGAACCGCAGTGCGTCTCGAGAACCGGCTGAAGAGCCTTGCGGGAGGCCGGGGTTGTCAATACTAGCACCGAACCTTCCGGAGGCAACAGCAGGTCATGGACGAACGGAATCATGGCTGTCCGTTCCGACACCGACTTCTGACTCT
>DASTFK010000314.1:0-4618 GCA_035719945.1 Nitrospira sp. | reverse complement strand
TCCCTGCGAGCAGGCATACAAGAAAGACGGCGATGCCGCGCAGGATCGTCATGGGCGATCGGTTCGCGTGATGTTACGGGGATTTGATCTTTTCGGACTTCTTGCGGAGCTGTTCGACGAGGTCGGCGTAACTGCCGTTGCGGAGGATTTTGCTGAACTGTCCGCGATAATTATTCACGAGACTGACGCCATCCACGACGACGTCATACACGCGCCAATCGGAGCCCTTGTGGAGCAGCCGATAATCAAGGGGGATCTCGGTCTTTCCCGTCAGGACTTTGGTCCGCACCTCGGCATACTCTTTTTCGTTCCGCTCGTTCACGTATTGCACACCCTCACCTGAATAGGACTCAATTTTATCGGCATAGGTGTTCACGAGCAGCGTCTGGAAGAGTGAGACGAATTCCTGCTTGTCCTTCTCCGAGAGATTCGCCCATGGCGCGCCCATCGACCGGCGGGACATTTCTGGGTAATCAAACCGCTCCCCGACGACCTTTTCGAGCTGCTGGCGGCGCTCGTTCGCCTTGTTTGGCTGTTTGAGGTCCTTATCGGCCAGGATACGAAGGACTTCACTGATCGTGGATTTCATGGCCTCGGTCGCTTCGCCAGCTTGCGCACAGTCGGCAGCAATGCCCGTCAACAGGACTGTCACAACCAGGACGAGGCCTCTCAGCCACGCTCCACCGGACTCCCAATGCACGCGCGCACCCATCTTCATAATCACCTCTCCCTCTTGCACATATGGCGACCGGGCCTCGACGTCCGCCGGCAGGTCATTTCACATTACCATGGACGTACTGGCTCACCAACTCTTCCAGGTCAAGACCGGACTCCGTGTCGCGGATGGTGTCCCCGGGCTTCAACGGATCGCCGCCTCCTCCGGGCGAAAGGGCCAGGAACTTCTCGCCGATGATGCCTCGCGTCTTGATCGACGCAATGGTGTCCGTATAGAGCTTGACCTTGTTGTCCACGGCCAGAATCACGGCGGCCCGGTCCTCGTTCAGGGTAATCGCCCGAACGCGTCCGACCTCCACGCCGGCGATTTCGACCGAAGATCCGGCCTTCAATCCCGAGGCGGTGTTGAACTGTGCGATCACTTCATAGACATTGCCGCCGATCAGCTCAAGTTTCCCGAGTTTGATCGAGAGATAGCCGAGACAGACAATGCCAGTCAGCACGAACACGCCGACGATGAATTCCAGTCTTGCTTTTTCCATTGGTCCGCTCCTTCGTCGTCTCAGCCGGCCACTTCTTTCAAACTTACGGGGCCGCTGACGGAAATGAACTCGTGGATCTCCGGGTCGGTGGTCTTGACGAATTCGGCGGCCGGCGCCATCAGGGCAATCTTGCCTTTGCGCAGCATCGCCACCCAATCGCTGATGCCGAAAATTTCAGGGATCTCGTGACTGACCATGACGGCGGTAAATTTGAACCGCTGGTGCATGGCCACGATCAGGTCGTGAATCGATTTCGCCATCAAGGGGTCCAACCCGGTCGTCGGCTCATCAAACAAGATGATTTCAGGCTCCATCGCCAGCGCGCGGGCCAAGCCTGCCCGTTTTTTCATCCCGCCGCTCAGTTCAGCCGGGTATTTATGCCCCATGCCGGCCAACCCGACTTGTTCAAGCTTCTCGTCCACCCGTCTCGACACTTCCGCGCCCTTCATGCGCAGCTTTTCGCGCAGCGGGAACGCCACATTTTCAAAGACTGTCAACGAATCGAACAACGCCGCCCCTTGAAACAACATCGCAAACCGTTTGCGCACCTCGTTGAGGGCTTTCCCCCTCATTCGGCTGATTTCCATATCGCCGACCCAGACCTGGCCGCGGTCCGGCTGCAGGAGGCCGATCATGTGCTTCAAGAGCACGCTTTTCCCCTCACCGCTTCTGCCGATGATCGTGGTCAGTTTGCCGGCTGGAATGTCGAGATCAATGCCCTGCAGGACGTGCTGACCGCCCAGCGTTTTTTCCACCCCTACGAGTTTGATCATGGTTACAGCAACACGGACGTAAGGAAATAGTCCCACACGAGAATCAACACCGAAGACAGCACGACCGCTTCCGTTGTCGCAGCGCCGAGTCCTTCGGCGCTGTGTCTGGTGAAAAATCCCTTGTAACAACAGATCCAACTCACGATCAGGCCGAAACTGATCGATTTGAGAATGCCGCCATAGACGTCTTTCCACTCCACAGCAGACGCGATCGAGTTCCAATACGCGCCTCCGTTGCCTCCCAGGAGTTCGACGCCGACGAGATAGCCGCCGTAAATGCCTACGACATCGAAAATGGCGACGAGCAGCGGCACGCCGATCAAACCGGCCACCAACTTTGGAGCGATCAGGTATTGCAGGGGGTTGATGGCCATCGTGTCCATCGCGTCGATCTGCTCGGTGATGCGCATGATGCCGATTTCCGCCGTCATGGCGGAGCCGGCTCTCGCCGTGACCATCAATGCCGCCAAGACCGGTCCCAATTCCCGGATCATGCTCAAGGCGACCGCCGAGCCAAGCAACCCTTCCGATCCGAACTTACGCAACGTGTAGTAACCTTGAAGCGCGAGGACCATCCCGGTAAACCCCGCTGTGAGCACGACGACGAAGGTCGATTTGTAGCCGATGAAGTGCAACTGTTTGACGATCTGGACGAACCGCAAAGGCGGCCGCGTGAGCCAGGCAAAGGACGAGAGGACAAAGAGCAGCATGCGTCCCATTTCTTGAATCGCCGAGATGCCCCATGCGCCAAGACGTGCGACCATCATGCCCCTCCAGCGTGCGAGATCGGTGACAGCCCAAACCCGTTGACGGCGCAGGCCGCGCAGAGGGCCGTGAGCCGTGTGGCTGCCAGCCGGCTTTGTCGTCTGAGCCGATTGAGACCGCTGAGACTCGATGGAGTCATGATCATCGCGCCGATTCCCCGCATCCAGCCCCACGGTTTGAGAAACGCATTGAAATCCAGAGGAAGATCTTCCCCGGCCACGTCCGAGACCGTACGGACGACGGCAAAGGGGACGCCTTGCGACTGGGCCACTTTTCCAATCGCGGCGCTCTCCATATCAAGCGCTACGGCCCCGGTGAGGCGGCTGAGGTTCTGCTTTTCGACCGCCCGGCACACCACCGTCGGCAGCGAGACCACCGGCCCGTTTCGCACCGCCATTCCAATCTCCGTGGCAGCGGCTTGGACCGCGCGCAACACCATCTCTTCGCAAACGATCGGTGCTCCGGCCTGAATCCAGGCTTCGTCGAATCTCCCCGATACGACGCTGGTCGCCACGATCACATCTCCGACCGCCGCCGCGGGCATGAGGGCGCCCGCAAATCCGGTGGAAATCGCCAAGGCCGCGCGATGCCGACTCAAGACCGCGCTCGCCGCGGCGTCCGCCGCCTCCGGCCCGATGCCCGTGGGAACAAGCCAATACGCTCGACCGGCGTGCCGGCCGATGAAACAGCTCACACCGTCGATCTCGATCCGTCGCTCGACGGGCATGGCGCGCCGTATGGCGGCTAACTCCAATCGTGTCGCGGCGAACAGAACGACGGTACTGGAAGAGGAATCACCACTGGAAGGGGCATCAACGAATGACGTCGGCCGGCGCTGGCTCAACGATCGAACCGGTAGCACCCAGTCGTCAGCATTTGATCCCGCACTTCGTCGGCTCGCATTCTGCTGCGCGTTCGCAGGTTGCGATACATCGCAAGTGCCCATAGTGGGAAATACTGACAGTACCAGTGATAGCGAAGGTAGAACACTCGGGGGAACCCGGTACCGGTATGCCGCACCTCTTCCCACGAACCGTCCTTCATCTGATGGCGAAGCAGGTAGTGAATGCCTCTCGCAACGCTGAATGAGTCCGACATGCCGGCCGACATGAGTCCGAGCAGGGCCCAGGCCGTTTGCGACGGAGCGCTTTCGCCATTGCCGGCGAAGGCCTGGTCTCCATAGGACAGACACGACTCGCCCCACCCTCCGTCCGGATTTTGTCTGGATTCGAGCCAGGTGACCGCACGCCGGATATACGGCTGTGACAGATCTTCACCGATCGCACGAAGACCGGCGAGCACGGACCAGGTGCCATAGATATAGTTCACGCCCCAGCGCCCGTACCAGCTGCCGTCCGGCTCTTGTTCATGCTTGAGGAACGCGAGCGCCGGTGCCACGGCCGGATGTGATCGGTCATACCCGAGGGCGGCCAGCATTTCGAGACACCGTCCCGTTAAATCGGCGGTGCTGGGATCGAGCAACGCATGGTGATCGGCAAAGGGGATGTAGTTGAAGACGATCCGATTGTTGTCCTTGTCGTAGGCGCCCCAACCGCCATCGGAGCCTTGCATTGCCACCACCCATGCGGCGCCCCGTCGAATCGAGTCCTGAAGTTCAGCCGGCTCGGGCATCTTTACCTTGGACAGAGCCATCAGCACCACCGCCGAATCATCGACATCGGGATAGAGCTCATTTTCGTGCTGGAAGTACCATCCGCCTGGTTCGGCCCGCGGAGCGGAGACGACCCAGTCGCCAACGGTCTTCGTCTGCCGCGACATCAGATACGCGGCTCCCCGTTGCAAGGCCGGATGGTCCTGCGGCATGCCGGCCTCGACGAACGCGTTCATCAGGAGTGACGTATC
>DASTFK010000313.1:0-4939 GCA_035719945.1 Nitrospira sp. | reverse complement strand
TCATCACACCCTCCTCCCCCGAGCCTGCCAAGTCAGGCTCATTTTCCCGAGGACGCGCCTTGCCCGCCGCTCACCATCGTCGGAAATTCATTGGGCGGGTGGATCGCGTGGCTGATGGCACAAGAACGTGATCAGGTAGAGCGATTGATCTTCATAGCGCCGGCCTTCAACATGATGGGCGTCCGCGGGAAGACCATCTCGCCCGAACGACGGCATGATTGGCATAGCGCAGGGTGGATGCCGTGGGACGACGATCCGCTCCACAGAGAGTGGCCGTTGTCCTGGAAATGGGTGGAAGAAAGCGAGGCGTATTGGACGTCGAGCTTCGATCGACTCCGGCGGGTGCGGACGTCGATCTTGCACGGGTCCGGCGACACGGTGATTGCTCCCGAAGGCAGCCGTGAATTTGTGGATCTCCTGCGCCGCCGGGATCCTTGCTTCCCGGTCGAGCTCCACCTCGTACCCGGGGATCATCGCTTGAACAGTCCCGAGCACATGAAACATTTGCACCGGCTCCTTCTTGAGCCGATGGTCTGAGGTCCAACATGCTCATGCTGATACACAAGGAATGTGGCGGGCCGGCGCTGGAACCCAGTACGGGCGTCGGCGAAGTGTGTTCGCTTCCAGTCGACAGCCTCCCCTTCGCCTGCTTCAGTTGCCTGGAGGAAATTGTGGACGAATCGGAACTGCGACTGTCTGAAGAGCTGGGTATCTAGGAACAGCCTTTCAGTTGTCCAAGAATTCTCGCAAGGTTTTGGCGGACGGTTTCTGAAACGTCGCCAAGCGGCTGGCCGCAGTGCCGTTGAAACGGTTCAACGCCACCGCCGTTTCCGTCATCTTGGCCAGCACGGCGATGCAATTCAGGACAAGGGCCTTGCCGACCGTAAAGTCCTTTAGTCGTGAGAACAAGAGAGAGGGAAGTCCGCCTGCCGGTATGATCACTTCGATCCCACCCTTCACCAGCGGCTCGACTTGCTTGCGGAATTGATGCAGGACCGTTTCGAACGTCTTTCTCTGGGTGAAAGCACGCACCAACAGTGCAGGATCCGTCTCGATCGCCTTCACGGCCACCACGCGGCGTGCGAGACCATAACGTTGAATCTGCTCTTCATGCATCGGGATGAACACGGGATTAATCGTGACCAGCCCGATTTTCTGTCCCAGCGTGCAGGCATACAACATGGCCGCTTCGCCTAAACCCAGCACCGGGATGTCCACCGTCGATCGCGCTTCGTAGAGACCGCCATCTTGAAAATGGCCGATCGCAAACGCGTCATACCCTTGCCGCTGCGCCTCGACCGCATGGCGGATGGCCTGACGCGCACAGCGAAATTCTGTGAGACGATGCAGCTCAAGATCCGGCGGCACGATGCCATGCACGTCAAATCTGACATCCTTTCCTGCCATGCGGTTCAGCGCTTGTGCGAGGGTCTTGCAGTACGCGGATTGCTGCTCTGGATCAACAAAACTCTGATACCAGATCTTGACGCGCCTCGGCTGGCTGGACATGGCGGCTCTCCCGGGTACTCATGAACGGCCCTCATGTACCACAAAAGGCGGTCGTCGGTCAGGTGCACTCTAGTGTGGCGGCCGAAGGATTGTGCGGCAACGCAGGCGTCTGGTAAGGTGCCAGCTTTGCCACGACACGATCAAAGAAGGAGCCACGAATCTCATGGCCACGAACGATAAACAAGTCATTTTCTCTCTGGTGAACGTCGGCAAAGTGTATCCGCCGAAGAAGCAGGTGCTGCGCGAGATCTATCTCGGCTTCTATTATGGAGCCAAGATCGGCGTGCTCGGATTGAACGGATCCGGCAAGAGCAGTCTCCTGAAAATCATCGCGGGCGTCGACCAGAATTTCACCGGGGAAATCTCCCGCTCCAAAGGCTACAGCGTCGGCTTGCTCGAGCAGGAGCCGGAACTCGATCCCAACAAGACCGTGAAAGAGGTGGTCGAAGAAGGCAAGAAAGAACTTGTGGCGTTGCTCAAAGAATACGAAGCGGTGAGCAACAAGATCGGCGAGTCATCACCGGACGAAATGGAGAAGCTGCTCGATAAGCAGGCGCAGCTCCAAGAGAAAATCGAAGCGGCGAACGGATGGGAGCTGGAGAACCATCTCGAGATCGCGATGGATGCGCTTCGCTGTCCTCCCGCCGATCAAAAAATCGGCACGCTCTCTGGTGGGGAGAAACGACGCGTCGCTCTGTGCCGGCTGATGATTCAGGAACCGGACATCCTGCTCCTCGACGAGCCCACGAACCATCTGGACGCAGAATCCGTCCAGTGGCTCGAGCAGCACCTCCAGCAGTACCAGGGCACTGTGATCGCTGTGACGCACGATCGATATTTTCTCGACAACGTCGCCGGTTGGATCCTCGAACTCGACCGGGGCCATGGCATTCCCTTTCAGGGCAACTATTCGTCGTGGTTGGAACAAAAGCAGGAACGCCTCGCCCAGGAGGAAAAGGCTGAATCCAAACGCAAGAAAACGCTGGAGCACGAGTTGGAATGGATTCGGATGTCGCCGAAGGCGCGCCAGTCGAAGGGGAGAGCCAGGCTGAACCGCTACGAAGAGCTGGTCAATCAGAAGCAGGAGCAACGCACCGATGAACTGGAGATCTACATTCCGCCGGGGCCGCGTCTGGGGGATGTCGTTGTGCAGGCCAACGGAGTGACCAAGGGCTTTGGCGACAAGCTCCTCTATGAAAGCATCAGCTTCGACCTGCCCAAGGGCGGGATCGTCGGTGTGATCGGTCCGAACGGCGCGGGGAAGACCACGCTCTTCAAAATGATCATCGGGAAAGACAAGCCTGATTCCGGCTCAATCAAGATCGGTGAAACCGTGAAGCTTGGCTATGTGGATCAGGACCGCAGCCTCGACGGCAACAAGACCGTCTACGAGGTGATTTCCGAGGGGCAGGAGACGGTGAAGCTTGGCAAGGTTGAGGTCAATGCCCGCGGCTATTGCGCCCGGTTCAATTTCGCCGGCGCGGATCAACAAAAGAAGGTGAAGGACCTCTCCGGTGGGGAGCGCAACCGCGTACATCTCGCACGCATGCTCAAGGAAGGGGCCAACCTCATCATCCTCGATGAGCCGACGAACGATCTCGACGTCAATACGCTGCGAGCACTGGAAGAAGGGCTTGAGAATTTCGCCGGCTGTGCGGTGATCAGCAGCCACGACCGGTGGTTTCTCGACCGGATTGCGACGCACATCCTGGCGTTTGAAGGCGACAGTAAAGTGCTCTGGTTCGAAGGCAACTACAGCGACTACGAGGCCGACCGGAAGAAGCGTCTGGGCAAGGAAGCGGATCAGCCGCATCGCATTCGTTATCGCAAGCTCACGCGCCAATAGCCGGATCGGGGTTCCCTTTGTTGGGTGGTGTGGTGATCCCTCCTCAGTGAGCCTTTGTATCAATCACAGGCGCTGAAATGGCACCGCGTGCGATCATCACTGGAGCGGCGGGGTTGATCGGACAGTACCTCGTGAAATCAGCTCCGCGCTGGGCGCCCGGCTGGACGGTGGAGGGGATCGCTCGGCCGCAGCTGGATCTTACCGACCAGTCCGCAGTCTCTGCCGCCTTTCAACGATACAATCCGGACCTCATCATTCATTGTGCGGCGTTGAGTCGCACCAAGGATTGTGAGCAAGACCCGGAAGGAGCCGCACGCATCAACGTCGCTGCCACGAGCCTGCTTTCGCGGCTCGCCAGAAACACTCGGTTCGTGTTCCTGTCGAGCGGCGAAGTCTTTGACGGCTCAGCCGGCTGGTATGACGAGAATGCTCAGCCGAATCCCATCAATGTCTACGGGCGAACGAAGCTTGAGGCCGAGCGCCTGGTGTTGCAAAACCCGGCGCACACCGTCGTGCGCATTGTCCTGACGGCAGGCACTTCAGAGCATCGCAATCGGAGCTTCGTCGAAGATATGTGCCGGACCGCCAAGGCTGGGAAGGACATCACCCTGTATGCCGACGAGTTCCGCTGTCCGCTCCCGGCCGGTGCGGTCGCCCGGGCATTGTGGGAATTGGCCCAACACGACAAGCCAGGCCTGTATCATCTCGGCGGCAGCGAGCGTCTCTCCCGCTGGGAAATCGGAGAACTCCTCGTCCCATGGTTTCCTGAACTGACCGGACGGCTCATTCACGGCACGGCACGCAACCATTCGGGAGCGCCGCGGCCGGCGGATTTGTCCTTGTCGTGCGGCAAGATTCAGCAAGTCCTCTCCTTTCGTTTGCCGGGATTGCGGTCATGGCTCACAGCGAGAAGTCAGCGGGACCACGACCTCTGGGATTATCACCCTCATGACCTCTGATCCGCTTTCGTTGGTCCTTTCCGGGTACGGAGCCATGGTGGTCTTCATGCTCGGCCTGTGGGCCGTGCAGTTGCGCGTGCGCAACGCCTCGATTGCGGACGTTGGTTTTTGCATTGGATTGATCGCCGGCGTGCTTTGGTATGCCTTAGAGGCGTGCGGAGACACGGAGCGGAAGCTGCTGGTGATACTCATGGTGTGCCTCTATGCGGGTCGGCTTGGATTCTTTCTTCTCTTCAACCGCGTGATCGGCAAGGCGGAGGACGCCCGCTATCAGGAGTTGCGCCGGTCCTGGGGCACGCATGAGCGCTGGCGGATGTTCGGCTATTTCCAGCTGCAAGCGGCGGCGGTCACGGCGTTTTCATTGCCGTTTCTGGTCGTCATACAAAATCCGAGGCCGCCCTTTGGGTTCGGAGAATTGGCAGGGCTGCTGATCTGGATTGGAGCCGTCTCTGGTGAAGCCGTTTCGGATTGGCAACTGTCACGCTTTCGCTCCCGCCCCTGGAATCGCGAGCGTGTGTGTCGCGACGGGTTTTGGTATTGGTCGCGTCATCCCAACTATTTCTTCGAGTGGCTTCACTGGTGGGCCTATGTCGTCATGGCCGTTGGCGCGCCTGGCTGGCCGTTG
>DASTFK010000312.1:0-5104 GCA_035719945.1 Nitrospira sp. | reverse complement strand
CCTTCACACTTTTGAATCTAATCCTAGCTACTTGATTTTCCCAACTAGGGAAAAGCCTAGCGAGGGGTCTGCCGCCTGATCGGGTCATTGAGACAAGGTGACACAGCGCGGCTCGACCGCCAAAGGAAAGAGATTATTCTTGCAGGCATTGGCGAAACAGGATGGTAGCGAAGACAGAGGGGCAGGAATTCGACCTACACACGAACGTCATGCCTTCCTTCTATAGCGGCATTCGTTTCTAACAATCCGACGACACCTCCGCTGACCGATACCAGTAGGACGGCTTGAATGTTAAGTGAGCATTGACGTCTCTGATGGGCTACACTAGCTCCATCACACGGTTCCCAGACGGTTCCCGTCTCAAGCAGAAATCGTTGGATGGTTTCTTAAGTCCGCGGAAAGTGGTGGGCCGTGTAGGGGTCGAACCTACGGCCCGCTGATTAAGAGGGAGAATCGGCCATTTTTGAAAAAGCTCGCTATTACAATGGTTTCCCCAATTTAGTGAGCAGCATTGAGGGCTTGAAGCGTTCTATTAGTTCTATCCTTTCCCGTCCTTTCCTTTCCCTTCCCGCATAGTCTGGTCACAAAAGTGGTCACACAGTGCGACCGGTGAAGTCTCTTTGTGCATAGCTCGCAGGTGGCTCCGGAACGGCCTGATACATTTTGCAAACTCCTGTTCTGTCTAGGGATAGACAAAGCTGAATGGCGGCGTGAACTGAGTAGCCAGGTCAACGATTGGATCGGCGATCACCATAGTAGATGTCCGATCAGTGGGTTGGCAGCCGTCCTTTGGGTTAAGAGAATTATAGGAGGAGGCAGCCGTTACTGGACCAGGGGAAGTGTTTGCCCGATGCTCATACACCACATTATTCATAACGCTCACATATGGAAACAAGGGAGCGAGTGGGTCCTCACCCTTCTCAGGCTTCGCCATGCTCATCAGCAACTCCGCCACTCCGGGTTGCCCGGGCCGTGCCTTCGCGGGCGCCGCCGTTGAAGCCGGTGTTGACGCGATTTCGATGTACGCTTGCCCGCTGCAATTCACCCCGGTGAAATATAGAGGAGCATGGTGCCGAAAAGAGTCTCGCGTGACTTGTAGGACAATCGAAGATCCCGCGATATTTAGTGCAACGTTCGGATTGGTGACCCCCGAATCGGTTCCAAGCACTGGCCCAACAAGTTTGTTGGTGGAATCCAAAACCCTAGCCCCCACAGGATAAGGGTTCGATGCCGCATAGGTGTCACCAGCAAGGACCATGACGCCAACCAGCGACAACATTCCGACTTCATTTACCCAAGCGTGCCTCATAATGTCCTCCTGTATGGTGAGCGGCATCTCAGACGCTCCTGCGCATCGTTCTGGAGGCAGGTACCTCCGTGACCCCTTGCCCACACAGGGTGTAGGGGTCACGGACGGGTAGCTTCCGGTCTACGGTCTAGTACACCAAGGGAATCTGTTGAGCCATTTCATACTTGATCAGCGACCGGATCTTGCTTTCGATCTGAATGTAGCGGGCGACCTTGTTGGCCGGCAGGACCTTCTCAAGCTGTTCGGCATAGGTATGCTTCAGCTTGATTTCCTGGTCTTCGACCGAAAGGGCCTCGCCGAGGAGTTTCTTTGCCTTATCGTTCGGGATCGTCCCCTTATTGAACGTGTCCGCGTACTCTCTAATGGTCGTGCCGAGCTGCTTGTTCACGCCCGCAAGGTCCTTCTGATAGGACTCATAGATAGGCCAGAACTGCTTGGCTTCGGCGTCTGACAGTTCCATGTTGTTGGCCACCAGGAGTTTCTTATCCGCCTTGAGCTTCTGCTTCAAGATCTCCATGTTGGTGTCCGCCGCTGTGGGATCTGCCGCCGTCTGGTCCGCAAAAGCCGACCCGGCCAGGAGCATGGCTCCGGTGAGAAAACACGCAATCAGTTTATACATGGACACGTCCTTTCTGATGTGGGTGAAGTTAGTGACGCATGACACAAGGCATGCAGCCGTTCAGAGAACCTCTGGCATCGGAGCGACGGAGACTGAGGAATCGATCACGCGGGGAAAGGATCAGGAAGCGCGAGGGATAGGACAGTCAGCGGAGCCTCATACCGATCAGTCACCTTGGGCGCAATAAGTATGCGAGTCAAGTAGTATAAAGCCTCATCGCACGGTCCCGGGTTGAGGCTAACTGACGAATGCTTTGTAAGTCAGCGAAAGGAGGCCACAAAGGGTTGACCCGCGATTTGGTTATTTTAGCAAATCCAACCTCCGACAACCTAACCCCACAAGAAACAACAAAGCAGGATGCTAGTGACGTGGGGCTAGATGGGGCTGAGTAGTCCTGTCCTGGTAGCAGCGTGGTAGCAGAATGACGGGCACGCTTCAGTTCATCCGTGTCCGCGCTCACGGCGGGCAAAATAGTAATACGCGCCCACACTGAAGAAGTTGGTCACGACTGCAATAATGTTCCAGAGGGCTACGGGTCGTGAACCGATCAACAACCCATAGTAGACCCAGACGATTTGAAAGGCCCCCATAATGGCAGCCATCCTCGGGTTCATGCCTTTGCTTGACCTCCGCTTTAACATCGCGATCAAGTCTGGCAGGGCGGCAAACGTCGTTCCTAATCCCGCCACGAAGCCGACGACTTCAGAACGCCGAAAACCGGGGAAAAACAGACTCTCTGTATCGTGGATGGCCAATTGCCCGCATCCTGCAAGGAGCATCACACTGCAAATATCAAATAGGATCCGCATGCCCTTTTTAGAGTCCATACTTGCTCCCACGTTACGCAACAATGCTCACCTGAAAGACGTGATACCCCCAGCCTGGCATGTCAAGGTAAAGGCCGCGCGCCTGGAGATCATCACCCGTGTGCTCGTACGCGGCGGAGGACATGAGATCTTTGAATCGAATGGTGTGGCCCTTGAGGTCAGTAAAAGGCAGGCGGACATGGCACTGACTTTGGTGGGTGGCATAGTTCACGGCCACGAGCAGCCGTTCTTGACTCGAGGCTTGCCAGGCAAAAACCAGAAAGCAATCCGAGGTCCAGTTGCCTTCCCAGCCCGGCGCACATTCAAGCAATTGCCACTGGCCATCTCGAACCGTCTGCCGCTGGAGCACCCCGAGGAGTTCATCATAAAACGCACGGAGTACTTCGTCCGGCGCTTCCAAGGGCGCCCTGACTAGATGCGGAGAGATCCGCTTTCTTCTGCCTTCGAACTGCCCTTGATGAAAGAAGCGGAGCCCCTGAGACAAGAACGTGATCACCGCTGCAGCCCTGTGCAATTCGACCGAAAACGTCCCCGCGGCTCTGGGTTCGTCGTGATTTTCCAGAAACCGCGCCATCTTTCTTTGGTAGTCAGGGTCTGCGCACAAATGACCGCGGACCGGCGCCGCGTGGCCCTCACGGAGCCGATCATACAAGCGTTTATCGTAAGTGTAATTGAACCCCTGCTGCTGTAAGCTCCACTCGAGATCCCAATAGACCTCGGCCATAAACAGGAAGCTCGGAAATTGTTTGCGCACTCGTTGAGTGGCTTCCGGCCAGAACAGTTTCGTCTGGAGACCCCAGGTCCGTTCGAAGACATCGGGCAGGACGAGCATAGCCATGTCGCAGCGCACGCCGTCACATTGCCCAGCGATCTTGAGTAGCTCGCCGATCATCGCCTCTTGCGTTGCGGGATTGCCATAGTTGAGCTGAAGCGTATCGGGCCAACCGGGGAAATAGGGATCACGCCCATACGCCAGCAGCAAGTCGCCGGCTTTGCGCTTGACCCAGATATAGTTGTGCGGCGACCGGGCCAGGTCGAGTTCGCTACCGGCAATGTAATACTCGGGATGTTCATTTACCCAAGGGTGATCCAGCCCCGTGTGATTGGGAACGAAGTCGAGCAGCAGCTTCAGACCACGATGACTGAGTCGTTTACGAAGCCGTGCCAGCGCCGCATCGCCTCCCAGTGCGGAATGCACTGAGTAGCCGGTGATCGCAAATCCCGATCCGGCAATGTCGTCCTCACGCAAATCCGGAAGGGTCTCCTGAAATTCCCTTCGCCATTCAGGGTTGGTACGTGAGATTTGCTTCCCCGCCTCACCGATCTGCCACACACTCAAGAACCAAATCCAGTCAAAACCCAGCTTGGCGAGTCGGTCAAGTTCACCATTTGGGATGTCATCCAGCGTCGCTGGTCGACCAAGAGACGTAGACAGCTCTGTCAGCCACACTCGCGTGTTGATCTGATAGAGCAGAGGATGTGCCGACGAGGTTTGCGACTTCATGATTTCCCTCCCGCCGCCTTGAATGCGCCCAATTTGCCTCCCTGCAGAACCGTCTTGGGATCCAGAAACGTCCGACAGCCGCTAAGTCAACTTGGCTAACGGTGCAGTTCGCATATTGTGTCTTGAAATTGGGAGCCTTCTTTCCCGGCAAAATGAGAAAGCGGATAGGCGCAAAGGAGCTTAATAGGTTTCTGGGAAATCCACTTATTGAAGAGTTCCTCTAGGTGTATGACCGCGTCTGGCGTGGCTTGAGTCCAGAGAAGAGAGGTCATTTCTTGGAAGATGCGCACACGGCCGCTTACGGACAGCATCAGCCCTATGCGCATCGCAGCCATAAATCGAGATTCGTCCGGCCAGCCGTTAATGAGGAACCGAGACAACAACTGCTCAGCGTCAAAGAACAACAAGGTCGTATTTTCCAACTCCTCTGGCTGTAACGCGCTAGCAATAGCTTCCCGGAACGTTTTAGTTGCAAGGACTAACACGGTATCCTGTATTTCCAGTCCCACCCGAATGAAGGCGATGACCGCTTCGAGCAGTACTGCCTTATCCCTAGAGAGGTCCAATGAGTGGTGATCAAACACGCGGAGTATAGGCGCCAACGCGGACCGTGGAGCCCTGAGGGGTGGGGATTGCTGATTTCTGAGGCGAGCGGTTTCTGTCTGGAGGACTTGTAACTGGGCCGCCAGAATGTGCAGCTCTAATCTAGAAAGGTCCTGTCCTTCACGCTGTAGCTGGTAGAAAAGATGGGTTGCTGAGGAGACAAATTCATCGACGGCACGGGAGATATCCATAGACAGCAAACCTCCCTGCTCGTCTCATTTAGGAGGAAATGAAACGGGGTA